>NZ_JBQSYW010000006.1:0-218502 GCF_052379725.1 Brachybacterium sp. 107
TTTTTTTTATGCCCGAACGCGCCCGCCGGATCCTGAGGAATGCTCAGTCCGCGAGCCGTGGATCGGACTGTTCGTGAAAGGACTTGCCGTGAGAGCACAGCTCCACTCGTTTGCTGCCTGCGGTGATGAGCTGGTCAGTGCGAGCCACAGAGACACCTCCGCGACACAGTTCCGCTGTTCGAACCGGTTGTGCCGTACAGGCGGGAGTCATCAGCAGGTGGCCGGGTTCCACACATCACGAACGAGCCGTGGGACAGGTCCTCTTGCGTAGGGGATGGGTAGACTGATCCGTCGTGTGGACTGTTGTGCCGCACGGGAAACCTGATGTCGGTGTCGACCAGTTCGCCGCCGGCCCACCAGCCATCCGCGCCGGGGGAATCACGCTGTGAACACCCCGCCGACTTCCAGGAGAGCCATGCCGTCCTCGCTGCCGGTCGTCCCCGAGATCGATGAGCAGCTCGCATCGCGCGTCGCCGAGCAACTCGCGATCATCGAGAGTCGACTGCGGGAGTCCGTGGCCACCTCGGATGACATGGCCCGCTGGACCGCTCGGCATCTGATGGACGCCGGGGGCAAGCGGGTGCGTCCGATGCTCGTGCTGCTGGCCGCTTCTCTCGGGGAGATCGACCGGGAGAGCGTCCTGGACGCGGCTGTCCTCGTCGAACTCACCCATCTTGCGAGCCTCTATCACGATGACGTCATGGATTCCGCGCCCACTCGGCGCGGAGCTGACAGCGCCCACTCCCTCTGGGGCAACAACGTCGCGATCCTCACCGGTGACTTCCTCTTCGCGCGAGCCAGCGGGCTGAGCGCGAAGATCGGCGTCGACGCGGTGCGCGTCCATTCCGAGACTTTCGAGAGATTGTGCCTGGGGCAGCTGCACGAGACCGTCGGCCCCTCGGAGGATGACGATCCCTTCGAGCACTACATCTCGGTGCTCGCCGACAAGACGGCCTCGCTGCTCGCCCTTGCCGGCGAACTCGGCGCGCTGCTGTCCGGGGCCCCGTCCGGGACGGATGACGTGATGCGTCGTTACGGGGAGAAGGTCGGCGTCGCCTTCCAGCTGGCCGACGATGTGCTCGACCTCGGAAGCGATGCCGCGACGAGTGGGAAGACTCCTGGCATCGACCTTCGTGAGGGTGTGCCGACGATGCCGACCCTGCTCGTGCGTCGGCGCGCCGCGCAGACAGCGGACGCGCGGAGCCTGGAGATCGTCGCTCGGCTGGATGGTGACCTCTCCGAGGATGATGCGCTGGACGAACTGGTGACGATGCTCCGTGAGGATCCTGCGCTCCAGGAGACGCGCGAGCTTGCCGAGCGCACAGCCGATGAGGCCGTGGAGATTCTCGGCGAGCTTCCGTCAGGCCCCGTCCGTGACGCGCTGGTGGAGTTCACCCGGTCGCTGGTGCAGCGCCGTCGATGACAGGTGCGGGGGACCGTGCCATGGCGGAGTCGCTCTGTCACCAGCGCACTGTGGATGAGTAGGCCCCCCGGTCCGGGCTCGCACGTACTCTGAGGCGGCTTCGCGCGCAGCGGAGCCGGGACCGCGGTTCGGCCCTGGCTGAGGTCCGTGGGTTCTCCGTCAGCTGCGACGCACCCTTCGTCGCTTCTAGGGGATCCGACCATGTCCGTCACGTCAGCGCAGATGCTCCGGCGACGGCGCTCCACTGCCGTCTCCTCCGCAGTGCTGGCCGTGATCGCGCTGGTGATCACCGGGTTCGCCGTCAGATATCCCGGACAGTCGTCCTCGGAGGTCGTGGTCTCCAACGGTGGAGTCTGGGTGATGAACCACGAGGCCGGTCTCGCGGGGCGGATGAACGTCGATGCTGCGGAGCTCGATGCTCGGCTGACCGCGGTCGGAGCGGAGCTCGAGCTCCTCCAGGACGGGTACACCGTGCTCCTGACCAGCTCCCGGGAGATCACGCCCGTGAACACGGCGAGCATTGACCGTGATCAGCTCGTCGAACTCGCCCTCGGCTCCACCGTACGGATGGCCCATGACCGGGTCGCCATCGCGTCACAGGATGGCAGGGTCTGGATCCTGTCTGCGGGACAGCTGCCGGCATTCAGCCCGGTGGACGTGGAACCGGCCTATGCGACCGGGGGCAGCGCGGCCGAGATCGCCGTGGGCCGGGACGGGACGGTCTGGGTTCTCGACGGGACCACCCTGATGTCGTTCCCGGACACCGATGATCCTCGCGGTTCCTCAGCGGAGGAACCGATCGTGGTCGACGGCCTGTCCGCCGCGGCGGACCAGGTGCAGCTGAGCGCCGTGGGCGAGGAGCCGGTGATCCTCGACAAGGAGCACAGCGTCCTTCGGCTCGGGGTCTCGGCCACGGTGCACGACCTCAGCGCGGACGGAGCCGGCCCCCTGGACACCGCCCAGCTCCAACAGGCCGGGCCTGCGGCCGACGACGTGGCTCTCGCGACGGGATCGACCCTCCTCAGGGTGCCGCTGGACGGCGGGAGGGCTCGCACGACCGAGGCCGGAGCGCCAGGCACCCCGGTCCCGCCGGCCCAGGTCGGTGAGTGCGTGTATGGGGCGTGGACGCAGTCGAACCTCTACACGCGAGTCTGCGACGGCCTCGACCCCGTCGTCGGGCCGATTCCCGGGGCGGACTCCGCAGCGGATCTCACCCTTCGGGTCAACGGCGATCTGGTGGTCCTGAACGATCAGCAGGTCGGCCAGTCCTGGAGGATCACCGAGAACATGGAACCGGTGGACGACTGGGTCCTGACGCACCGCACCACCTCCCGGCAACCCACGAACGCAGGCCCTCGCCGTGACCATGACTCCTGAGCAGGCCCGTTGGTTCGCCGAGACCTTCGACAAGCTCGTCCAGAGCGTCGGTCAGGCGCTGCTCGGCAAGCACGAGGTGATCCGACTGGTGCTGACCGCGATGATGGCGCCCGGGCATGTGCTGCTCGAGGACGCCCCCGGCACGGGGAAGACGTCTTTGGCCAGGTCGATAGCCGCCACGGTGCGGGGCACCAGCAGCAGGATCCAGTTCACCCCGGACCTCCTGCCCTCCGACGTCACCGGTGTGACGATCTACGACCAGAGTTCGAAGTCCTTCGTGTTCCACCAGGGGCCGGTGTTCGCCGACGTCGTGCTCGCCGACGAGATCAACCGTGCCTCGCCGAAGACCCAGTCGGCACTGCTCGAGGTGATGGAGGAGGGCCGGGTCACCGTCGACGGCGTCACCCATGATGTCGGCAGCCCGTTCATCGTGATCGCGACCCAGAACCCGATCGAGCAGGCCGGGACCTATCGCCTGCCCGAGGCGCAGCTGGATCGCTTCCTCCTGAAGGCCTCGATCGGTTACCCGGACCATGCCTCGAGCGTGCAGATCCTGCAGGGTGCCGCCATCCGTGACCGCAGCAGCCAGCTCTCCCCGCGGATCTCTCTGCAGGCCGTCGACGATATGACTCAGCTCGCCTCCACGGTGCACGCGGACCCGGCGGTGCTGGAGTACGTCTCCCGACTCATGGAGGAGACGCGGATGGCACCGGAGGTCCGCGTCGGAGTCTCCATCCGGGGCGCGATCGCCCTGATGCGTGCGGTGAAGGTCTGGGCGGCGGTCAACGGTCGCCACTTCGTGGTCCCCGACGACGTCAAGCATCTCGTCGAGCCGGTCTGGCTCCATCGCTTCGTCCTGGACCCCGAGGCGGAGTTCGCCGGATCCACCGCGGCGTCGGTCATGGCGAAGATCCTCAGCGAGGTGGCACCGCCCCAGGCTCGACAGCACACGTCATGAGTTCGCGGAGCGCCCGCTGCTCGAACGCGGAAGAAGGCCGGGCGCACGATACTGCAGACAACGGAACGCTCGGCACCACAGACGGCCGGGAGCGCAGCACAGTCGGCCTGTGGAGTCGCCGCGTCGAGCTCGTGCTGGACCACGTGTCGCCGATCGGCCGGGCGGTCGTCGCCGCTGCCGTGGGCTGCTGGACGCTCGGGCTGCTGCTCCACGTCACCGAGCTGAACGTCATCGCCCTGACGCTGACGGTGATGCTCGTGCTCGCCGTGCTGTACGTGCTGGGCAGAGCCAACTATGTGGTCACCCTGGATCTGCAGGCGCATCGCGTCGAGGCCGGCGCCCGGGTCGTTGGCCGTATCAAGGTGGCCAACCCCTCCGGACGCCCGATCCTGCCCTCCCGGGTCGAGCTCACCGTCGGCCGGGCCACCGCCCAGCTCCTGGTGCCGCGACTCATCCCGGAGGGTACGCATGAGGAGCTGTTCGCGGTCCCGACCACACGACGTGCGGTGCTGGTCATCGGCCCCGTGCGCTCGATGCGCGATGATCCGCTCTCCCTCGTGCGCCGCCAGGTGACCTGGGCGACGAAACAGGACCTGTTCGTCCACCCGCGGACCGTGCGCCTCGACGGGGCGTCCAGCGGGTTCCTCCGCGACCTCGAGGATACGCCGTCGGCCGATCTCTCCAGCTCTGACATCGCCGTCCACACCCTGCGGGAGTACACCCCCGGCGACGACCGGCGCCACGTGCACTGGCGGACGACGGCACGCACCGGCACGCTCATGGTCCGCCAGTTCGAGGAGACCCGCCGCTCCCATGTCGTGGTGGCCCTGGACAACCTGTCCGCGCAGTACGAGAGCGCTGAGGAGTTCGAGCTGGCCGTGTCGGTCGCCGCTTCGATCGCCGTCCAGACTCGGCGCGAGGAGAAGGAGCTGACCGCCTTCACGGTCGATGATCGCCAGCGCACCCGCACCCATCGCCAGCTGATGGACGACTTCACGGTCGTCGATCAGCTCCGCGACCGCTTCCCGTTCCACGTGCTCGGGCGGAAGGCCGCGGATCTGGCGCCCGGGGCCTCGGCCGTCCTGATGGTCACCGGCCCCCGGACGACCGCGAGCGAGCTGAACACCGCCGCTGGTCAGCTCCCGGCCGGTGCCATGGCGGTGGCGATCCGCTGCGAGGAGGGCGCCGACGTGAGGCGCTCCGCCATCGGCAGGCTCGACGTGGTCACGGTGGACTCCCTCGATGCCCTGCCGCGGGCGCTCCGGGCGCTCCGGGAGGTGGGACGGTGACCACAGCGACGACAGGTCCCAGCCCCTGCTCCTCGAGCGTCCGGAACAGCCGCAGGGCCATCGACATCGCTCTGCTCGGGTGTCTGTTCTTCCTGGCCCTTGCCGGATTCCAGCCCGCCTACGGGGGCGTCGGCTATCTCCGCACCGGTGTCATGGCGACTGTTCTCGGCACAGTGGTCGCCCTGATCGGCGCACGCTTCCGCTGGGGCCCGCTGCGCATCACGGCGCTCCTGGTCCTCGTCTACGCCGTGTTCGGCTCGATGTTCGCGGCGCCCGTCAGGGCCCGGTGGGGCGTCCTGCCCTCCCGAGGATCGCTCCGGGAACTTCTCGCCGCCCCGGTCGCCACCTGGAAGTCCGCCCTCACGGTGACACCTCCGGTGGGCACCGCCGAAGGAGTGCTCGGCGTGGTCTGGATCAGCACCCTCCTGCTGACGGTGCTCGGGATGAGCGTGGTGCTGCGCAGCCGTCGCTATCCGATCGCCTGGCTCTTCCCGCTCGCTCTGCTGCTGCTGTCCATCGCCTTCGGCACCACGGAGTCCTTCCTCCCGGTGGTCCGGGGAGTGTGCTTCGCGGTGCTGTCCGTGGGGTGGCTGACCTGGCGCTTCGAGGGCGAGAGGCCGGGTGGAGCGCGATCCACGATCATCTCGGATCCGAGGCGACCCGGGGCCGGAGGGACCCCGGTGCTCCGGCAACGGATGATCGGCGGCGCACTGGTGATGCTGCTCGCGGGGGCCACCGCCGTCGGTGCGCACTCGCTGCTCGATCCGCCGGAGGGGTCCGGACGATTCGCGGTGCGCGATCGGATCACGCCGCCCTTCGATCCGCGGGAGTACGTCTCTCCCCTCACCGAGTTCCGGGGTTATCTGAAGGACCAGCGTGATGCCGAGCTGTTCTCCATCAGCGGAGTCGCGCCGGGGGAGCACGTGCGACTGGCCGCGATGGACCAGTACGACCTCCAGGTGTACAACGTCGCGGGAACCGTCGAGGAGGACAGCCCCTCCGGAGCGTTCCTGCGGAT
The DNA here is from genome assembly GCF_052379725.1 of Brachybacterium sp. 107. Taxonomy (NCBI): domain Bacteria; kingdom Bacillati; phylum Actinomycetota; class Actinomycetes; order Micrococcales; family Dermabacteraceae; genus Brachybacterium; species Brachybacterium sp. 107. The sequence continues at coordinate 6,066 of NZ_JBQSYW010000006.1, forward strand.
CGCGGACGGGGTGGATCTGCAGCGGCCGACCGACCAGCAGCGCACCTCCACCGTGCGGATCAAGGACTACACCGGGGTGTGGCTGCCGACCGTCGGCGAACGGACGGACCGCGTCGAACTCGAGGGCATGCGGTCCACGAGAGCCGGAGCCACGTCCGAGAACCTGTTCCTCCATGGCGGATCCCAGACCGCGGTGAACGCCGCCGGGGTCCGGGAGGGAGACATCTACGAGCTCCGGTACGAGCCGTACACGGCGCCGACCACCGAGCAGCAGAACGCCGCGACGTTCGCCGATGTCCCACTGCCCGAGAACGCGGATATCGACGCGATGACCGAGCTCGCCGAGCAGTGGGCCGGCGACTCGGCGTCGGACTACCAGAGATTCCAGAACCTCTCCCGCTCGATCACGGCAGACGCCACGTTCTCCCACGGCATCGATGTTGACGAAGCCACCTCCTTCTCCGGCCATGGCGCGAGCAGGCTCCTGGCGATGCTCGAGCCCGCCGGCTTCGACGAGGGCACCGCGGACGCGCAGCCCCTCGGCCGCATCGGCGACCAGGAGCAGTTCGCCGCCCTCACCGCGGTGATGGCGAGGTCGATCGGGATGCCCGCTCGGGTCGTGATGGGCTTCGAGGTCCCCGAGGTCCCCGAGGTCCCCGAGGTCCCCGCAGGGGCGGCGGGCGCCACGGGGACGGCGACGATCACCGGCGCGGACGTCACCGCATGGGTCGAGGTGAAGTTCGAGGACCTCGGCTGGGTGCGCTTCGCCCCCGCGCCCGACGAGGACCAGACCCCGACGGAATCGGCTCCCGAGACGGTCGACGAACCGCTGCCCCTGGTGGCACAGCCGCCCCCGTCTCCGGGCGCCATGAGCGGGGACTCCGAGGACGACGGGCTGCCGACGGCAGGGTCCGCACCCTGGACGGTGAACGTCGCCTCGACGGTGATCCCGGTGGCGCTCGCGCTCACCCTCGTGGTCGCGATCCTTGCGGCCAAGACGGTGCGGCGAGGCCGTCGTCGGACCCGGGGCACGGTGGCCGACCGCGTCGACGGCGGGTGGCAGGAGATCCTCGACCTGCTCACGGATCTCGGGTGCTCGCCGGATCCCATGCGGACTCGTGCGGAGACCGCGGCGCTCCTGGAGGGCGATCTCCCGGCGATGGGTGCCACGGCGCTCGCCCGGGACGCGGATCGGGCGGTCTTCGGGCCCGACGACCTGCCCGATTCCTGGGGCGAGGAGTACTGGTCGCAGGTCATGGCCTCGTGTCGCTGCCTGAACGGTTCGGTCCCGTGGCACAGGCGACTGCGGGCGGCGCTCTCCCTGAGATCGCTCCGTAGCCGGGCCTCGAGGAGCGATGACCTCTCCAGGTCGTCCGCCACCAAACCGCCTGTGACCAGGCAGTCCGCCACCAAACTGGCTGTGACAGGGCCGTCCACTCCCAGGACATCGACGACTGCAGCGCGGGAGGGCCGGCCCTCATGAGCCAGATGCGATACTGCAGCACCTGCGGATCCCTGCTGTCCGAGGACGCGGCTCTGTGCGGGGAGTGCGGTGCGCGTTATCGACCCTCGCCCTATGAGCGACGCGCCACCGACGCCCCCGGGTCCTGGACGCATGCGCCCCGCCCGCGGTCCCGTGACCGGGGCCCCGAGGGCCGGCCGACGGAGCCGGTCGAGCAGATCGAGCTGATCTCCCGGGACTTCGTGGACCCGCGGAAGCAGCGGACGACGGCACCGAGCCCTGCAGAACAGTACGATCTGATGATGGTCACTCAGCCACCGCCCACTCAGAACGGTCCCGGAGCTCCCGTCGGGCAGCCCAGCGGCCCCGACTCGCCGGGCCCTTCAGCGGACGCCGCGATCCCGGGCACGGGCACCTCAGCCGAGATGGAGCCGCCGTTGGACGGCTGCCGCCCCGCCTCGCCGGTCAAGCGGCTCGCGGCTGCCGTGATCGACGGGGTGATCGCGACGGTCCTGCTGATCCCGCTGATCGTCGCGATCGTGCTGCTGGCCATCCAGGACCCGATCACCCTGTTCACGCAGATCCTGTCCGGGTTCAGCGTCGCGCTCCTCGCCGCCTACACCCTTCTGGTGGTCTGGCTGACCGGCGCGAAGGGGTTCTCCTTCGGCAAGCTGATCATGGGCCTGCGCATCGCCCGGACCAGCAACGGCACGGGGATCGGCTTCCTCCGCGCCGCCGGACGGTGGGTGCTCTACGGCATCATCCCGTGGCTGATGGGGCTGTCGATCTTCCTCGACCCACGATCGCACCTGCGCGGCTTCCACGACCGCGCGGTGGATTCCGTGGTCCTCGACGTCAAGACCGGGCGGAACCCGTTCGGGAAGCGGGCCGATGACTACGAGCGCGCCGATGCGGACCACTATCTCGGCGATCCGTCCGTGGCAGTGGGCGCTCATCAGAATCTGCTCGCCGAGCCCGGAGCGGCGTGGACGGGCGGGTACCAGGGCACCGCTGCCGAGGCTCAGCCCGTCGGGGCCGGAGTGGACGGTCCCGCGGCGAGCGGCGCCCGCTCAGTTCCGTCCAGCGGTGCGAGCCCCGTTCCGTCCAGCGGTGCGAGCCCCGTTCCGTCCAGCGGTGCGAGCCCGTACGCGGTGAACGACTGGGCGCCTCCCCGCGAGGAGCCCGCCGGCCACCAGCAGTGGGGACCTCCCGCTCCTGCTGCTCCCCAGCCGGCCCAGCAGTGGGGATCGCCGGCGCCGCAGTCGTCGGCAGCGCCGTCCTGGGACGCTCCCGTCGAGGAGCCGACCGAGGCTCTTGACGAGCCGATCGCGGCCTCGTGGGGTGCGCCGGATGGCGGCATCGACGAGCACACCCGCCTGGTCCCGAGCGAGGAGCCCCACGAGGACCTCGAGCAGACGAGGGTCACCGCCGTTCCGCCGCCGGCCCGGAAGAAGCTCCGTCTGATCGCGGACGACGGCACGGAGCATCTCGTGGACACCGCGGCCGTGATCGGCCGCAACCCGGCGGCCGCGGACGGCGCCGGGCAGCTCGTGCTGAAGGACAGCACCAGGTCGGTCTCCAAGACGCACCTGCGCATCGACGATTCCGGAGAGGACATCACCGTCACCGACCTCGGCTCGACCAATGGATCGGCCATCCTGCACGAGGACGGCTCCCGGGAGGCCCTGGTCCCGGACGCCGTCACGATCCTGCCGCCCGGCGCTCAGCTCACGCTGGGCGACCGGACCCTGTCGGTGGAGCGAGAGCAGTGATCGACCGCTCCCTGTCGGACCCGGACGTCCACGGCACGGTCCGGGTCGTCTCGGCGGCTGCCACCCACGTGGGCCATGTCCGCGCCACCAATGAGGACAGCATCCTCAACGCCACCCCGATCTATCTGGTCGCCGACGGGATGGGCGGGCACAACGCCGGCGAGGTGGCCAGCGCGATCGCCGTGGAGGAGTTCGAGAAGCTCACTCTGCAGGAGAACGTGACCGTCGAGCAGCTGGGCGAGTCGCTCGGCTCCGCCGCCGAGCGGATCGCGGATCTCGGGGGCGAAGGCACTCAGGGTGCCGGGACCACGGTCGCCCTGGTCGCGACGATGGTGCTCGACGGAGTCGGGTACTGGGTGGTCATGAATCTCGGGGATTCCCGGGTCTACCGTCTCTCGGGAGATATCTTCGAGCAGGTCAGCGTGGATCACTCCGTGGTCCAGGAGCTGATGGACCGGGGTGACATCACCCCGGAGGAGGCTCGCGTCCATCCGTACCGGCACATGGTGACCCGGGCTCTCGGCGCCGGACCGGATTCCGATCCGGACTACTGGCTGATCCCCGTCGAGGTGGGGGACCGGATGCTGGTCTGTTCCGACGGACTGACGGGGGAGATCAGCGACGCCGCGATCGAGCGTGTGCTGCGCAGCTCCTCGGACCTGCGCACCCTCAGCGACGACCTCGTGCATCAGGCCCTCGACAGCGGCGGGCGGGACAACGTCAGCGTGGTCCTCGTCGAGGCCGTCGAGGTCGTGGGCCTCGCGCCGACGGTCGAGGACACCACCGCAACCGCTTCGTCCCCTGCTCCGGAGGACGAGGTGGACGAGGACACGCTCCCGAGAGCGGGCGCCGACGACACGGCCAGCGCATGATGACCCCGGCGAGGGGTGCCGCTCCTGGGGCTCCTGCAGCTCCCGGAGATCCTGCAGACCTGCTCGGGACCGGTCTCTGGACCCGTCAGGGGCCTGCCACTCTGGTGGCCAGGGAGACGGGATGGGTGGTGCTGGTGCCCGGCGCCCCCGCGGAGCTCGTCGAAGCGGCCTGGAGCCTGCTCGGTGAGGCGCCGCCCGCCGAGGGGTTCCTCGACGAGCTGATCGCCGCTGCCGGCCTGGACAGCGCCGACGCCGTCACCGCGATCCTGTTCGCGATCTTCGACGGCACCACGGCGACCCTCGGGGTGAAGGGCAGCACCCCGCTCGCGGTCTTCACCGCCGACGGCGCGCAGCGGATCGCCGGGACCGAGAAGGGTCCTCTCGTCGTGCAGGCGTTCCAGGACGTGCGCCGCATCGCCTTCGGTGACCTTCCGCCGGAGAAGTCCCTCGGTGCACCCCGCGTCGTGGCCGGCGTGGCCCGCGTGCGCGGATTCGTGCACGCCGTGGTGGACCCTGCTTCCCTGGACGAGGAGGCCCGCGCCGCGCTCGCCGGGCAGGTCGAGGCCGACGGCAGGTCGATCGAGGACCCCGAGGAGACACGTCGTCGCACCGAGCGGGCAGCTCCGGCTGCGGCGAACCCGACGAACGCAGCTCCGGCGACGGTGAATTCGACGAGCGCGGAAGAGCGCCCGGCGGCCACGGACGAGCGCCCGGCGGTGAGGCCCCGTCCGCCCGCCTTCGCCGATCGGGGACAAGATGCGCTGCACGCGCTGCACGCGCTGCACGCGGTGCCCGGGCACGGCAGCTTCTCGACCGCGTCGGTCACTGCGGCGACGGACTCCGATCAGCCCAATGTGTTCGACAGACTCCTCGTCAGCCCCTCGTCACCGGCCGCAGCCCCTGTACCGGAACCGGCACAGGATCCGCCAGGACAGGTTCCGCAGGGCCGATCGGGCCCGCGCCCGGACCCCGCTGAGCTGGATCAGGCTCCGCGACGTCCCCTGGTGCGCACCTCGCTGTTCGATCGTCCGCGTCATGTCCCCGGAGGACAGGCGGGGAGCACCGGTGACGCCGAGAACGGACGGGCGGCCGCGCCTGCTGCCCCCACGGCGTCGCCTCCGTCGACCGCCTCGACGACCACGGCATCGCACGCGGACGACGACGCCCGGGCAGCGGACACCCTGATCGTCCCGATCGACGACGGGGAGGGGACCCAGGCGGCCGAGGGCACGGCGCCGCGATATCGATCCCGATCCCGCAGCAGCTCGCTGTCCCGCAGCGACCGGCCGGCACCGGATCCTGGCCAGGCGTCCGCCGCCATCGGGACGTACGACGACCTGTTCGGCGAGACTCTGCACCGCCGGGTCGAGGATGCGGCGGTGCGCCGGCCCGAGCAGGTGACGGCCCGCCAGACCGAGGGCGACGCGATCGTGACGCCGTCCGCGCCGGCGCGGCCCGACGCATCCACCACACCGGCCTCCGCGTCGGAGACGCCGTCCGGCGACTCCGCGGCAGCCCGGCCGGCTCTCCGCTCGCAGGGCGTCGACTCCGTCACTGCAGGTCCTGACACCGTCCCCGTCAGCGGCGAACCGGGTTCGACGCCTACTGGCTCGGGCACGGCGACGAGCCCCGGCGGTGATCTCATCGACTGGGTGCCCGGTGTCGGGCGCGCAGCGCCGGAGATCTCCCAGGCCGCCGCCCGACGCCCGTCGGCGCCGCAGCAACCGGCCCGTTCAGGGCAGCCCAGCACTGTGCAGCCTCGAACGGTGCAGCCCCCAACAGAGCAGCCTCGAACGGTGCAGCCCCGAACGGTGCCGTCCGGGACCGGGTCCACGCCGACCCGGCCGGTGGCCCGCCCCGCGGGCACGGCCACGACGCCTTCTGCCTGCTCGGACTCGTCCGCGCACGGGCACAGCACTACGGGCGCCATGAGCGCGACCGCCGTTCTGCTGTCTGGCCTGGTCTGTCCTCACGGTCATGCCAACTCGCTCGAGCGCATGACATGCGGTCCTTGCGGCGCGCCGCTGACCGGCACCCCGCGCACGGTTGCACGCCCGCCGCTGGGCGTCATCGAGCTGTCGACGGGAGCGCGGATCGTGCTGGACCGCTCGGCGATCCTGGGGCGTCGGCCGCGCGCCTCCCGGGTGAGCGCGCACGACGTTCCCCAGCTGATCGCCGTTCCCAGCCCGCAGCAGGACATCTCCCGGTCCCACCTCGAGCTGCGCCTCGAGGGCTGGCACGTGGTCGCCTTCGACCTCGGCACGACGAACGGCACCACGCTGCTCCGGGAGAACACGGAACCGGTGCGTCTGCGCCCGCGCGAGGGGGTCGTGCTCCGCGAGGGGGACACCATCGATCTCGGCGACGGGGTCCGGCTCCGGCTGCGGGAGCGCCGGTGAGCTCCCGCCCGCCGTCGCCGCCTCCGCAGCTGCCGGGCTATGAGCACGAGCAGCTTCTGGGCTCCGGCGGGTTCGCCGATGTCTTCCTCTACCAGCAGTTCCGTCCGCGTCGCCAGGTCGCGATCAAGGTCCTGCTCGCGACCGCGCTCGAAGAGTCCGTGCGGCGTCAGTTCGACGTCGAGGCGAACGTCATGGCCCAGCTGTCCACGCACCCCTCGATCGTCACGATCCATCAGGCGGAGGTCTCCGGCGACCATCGGCCCTACCTCGTCATGGAGTACTGCCCCCGCCCGAACTACGGGATCCGTTTCCGCCGGGAGCGCATCACCGTCGCCGAGGCGCTGCGCGTGGGCGTCCAGATCGCCGGTGCCGTGGAGACCGCGCATCGCGCAGGGATCCTCCACCGCGACATCAAGCCCGCGAACATCCTGGTCACCGACTACAACCGGCCCGCCCTGACAGATTTCGGGATCTCGATCGCCGCCGGGCAGGCACATGAGGTCGACGACTCCCAGGGCCTGTCGATCCCGTGGTCGCCCCCGGAGTTCTTCGCGGATCCGCCGCGCGCCGATGTGCGCAGCGACGTGTTCTCCCTCGCCGCGACGGTGTATTCGCTGCTCGCCGGACGGACCCCGTTCGAGGTGCCGGGGCGGCGCAGCACGGCCGCCGATCTCGTCCACCGGATCGAGTCGGAGCCGCTGCGGCCCCTGAACAGGCCGGATGTGCCGCCTGCGCTGAACCGGGTGCTGTCGATCGCGATGGCGAAGGATCCGGCGAGCCGCTATGACACCGCGCTCGCCCTGGGGCGTGGTCTGCAGCAGGTCGAGCAGGCGCTGTCGCTGCCCGTCACCCAGATGGACGTCCTCGACGAACGGGGCCCCGATCCCGCGCACGATGACGACGAGCTGGAGATGCATACGCGGATCCGGAAGGTCGCGACCGTCGATCCCGACGCAGGATCCTCCACGGCGGGCCGGCGCCGACCGCCGGACCGATACGCCGGGATCGCTCCAGCGCTCGTACCGCACGCCGCCCCGCGTCCGGTGTCGAGGGGCCCCGCCACACAGCCCTCCCAGGGCGCGACGGTGCTGCGCCCGGCTGGGGCCCCGGCACCGGCGGATGACAGCTCAGCGCCCCCGCCCGGTGCCGCCGGGTCGGGGGAGGGCGAGGACGAGCGACCCAGGGCGATGTGGCCCTACGTCGCGCTCGCCACGGTGGTCGTCATCGCGCTCGGCGTGGGCACGACCCTGGGGGTGCGATACTTCCTCGTCGAGGAGGAGCCCGAGCTCGAGACCACGGATCTCAACGTCGTCCAGACCCCTGTCGAGCCGCCGGGTGAACCCACGGGAGTGTCCGTCGAGATCACGGTGCCCGAGGCCCCTGGAGGGGTACGAGGCCGTGCGCAGATCTCCTGGGAGTATCCGACGGGGTACTCGGAGGGGGACTTCTTCGAGGTGCGATGGAAGGACATGCCCGAGGAGTACCAGGAGTACGGCACCTCGACGCCCGTCATGGGGCGGAATTCGACCGTCCGCTTCGTCCCGCCGGGCTTGACCGGACGATGTGTGGAGGTGCGGACCGTCACGACCAGCGGTGTTGCGAGCATGTGGGTACAGGACTGCCTCGATGGCGACTGACCGGTACGGTTCAGGGACGGCGAGAGACCGGACGCGTCGATCCGACGGCGCGACCGAGCACAGCAGGAACGACAGAGGGGAAGCCTGACGATGGCGTCGACGATTTCGGTCGAGTTCTGCGGGGAGTGGTACCGCGTCGAAGAGGGCGAGGAGCTGACGATCGGCCGGGAGGCCGATCTCGACGTCGACGACGACAACCCCTTCCTGCACCGACGGTTCCTCACGATCGTGCAGGTCGAGTCGATGTGGTGGCTGGTGAACGTCGGGTCCCGGCTGTCGGCCACTATCACCGACGGCACGGGCTCGATGCAGGCCTGGCTCGCGCCGGGAGCCCGGATCCCGCTCGTCTTCGACGAGACGAAGGTCGTGTTCACCGCGGGCCCCACCACGTACGACCTCTCCGTCCACGCCGACTCCCCGGAGTTCGCCCGTATCGCCGGGCAGGACGACCCGGCGGGGGAGACGACCATGGGGTCGGTGCAGCTGACCGCGAGCCAGAAGCTCCTGATCCTCGCCCTGTCCGAACCGATGCTTGCGCGCGAGGGTTCCGGCATGAGCTCGGTGCCGACGTCGGCGCAGGCCGCCGAGCGGCTCGGCTGGCAGATGACGAAGTTCAACCGCAAGCTGGACAACGTGTGCGACAAGCTCGACCGGCTCGGGGTGCGTGGGCTGCGGGGTGGCCCGGGGAAGCTCGCCAGCAACCGTCGCGCGCGGCTGGTCGAGCACGCCGTGCTCTCCCGTCTCGTGGTCCGGGAAGATCTCTCGCTTCTGGACCAGGTGGACGAGGTCGACGAGGACTGACCACGACCGTCGGGTCGGGGCGGACCGGACCGGGTCGGATCGGCTCCTCGAGAACCGGACCACGGGCTACGACGGCGTTCGCCAGGGGGAGGATGACCGATGCGTATCAAGCTCACGCTGCGCAGACCCGAGGACCGGATGACAGACCTCGAGGTCACTGCTGATGCCACCGCGACGGTGGCCGATGTGGCCGACGCGCTGTACCTCGCGGACCCGTTGCGCTATGTCTCCGAGCCCCCAGAGCTGTTGACCCTCCAGGTGCAGGACCCGGGCGCCGGGACAGGGGCGGATGGTGTGCGGAGCCTGGATCGGGAGATCGATCTGATCCAGGCCGGGCTGCGCTCCGGCAGCGTCGTCTCGATCGCACGGTCCTCGACCACCTATCGGACCCGTTCCGAATCACGCGGTGCCGCTGTGGCTCTGATGCGGATCCTCTCGGGGCCGGAAGCCGGCCGCGAGCATCCGCTGCCCAGCGGGTCGAGCATCGTCGGCCGCGAAGGTGATCTCGACATCCGCATCGCCGACCCGATGCTCTCGACGCGCCATGCTCGGATCAACGTCGGCGCGTCCATCGAGATTGTCGACCTGCAGTCGGCCAACGGGGTCGTCCTCGGCGGGGAGCAGGTGCACCGAGCGGTGATCGGTCCGGCGGACACCGTCCTGATCGGTCAGACCACGTTCTCCGTGACCGCCCTGCACCGGCTCGGAGGGACCGCCCCCAGTTCCCCGGTGGTCGAGTTCAACCGGTCCCCGCGCGTCGTGCCCCGGTTCCCGTACCGTCCCCTCAAGGCACCGACCCCGCCCAAGGAGCCGACGCCGCCGTTCTTCCCCGTGTTCATGATGTTCGCCCCGCTGCTCCTGGGCGGGCTCATGTTCGCCATGACGCACAGCCCGTACTCGCTCATGTTCGTGGCCATGATGCCGATGATGGCGACCGCCGGATACCTCAACCGGAAGCTCCAGGGCACGAAGCAGCTCGAGCGGCAGATCGCGAACTTCGAGGACGCCCTGGCATCCCTCAAACGCCGGGTGAGCGCCGCCCAGGAGCTGGAACGCGCCGTGCGCCTCGTCGAAGCCCCCTCGGCGGCGGACACCGTCGACGCCGCCTTCCGTCTTGGGCGGCTGCTGTGGACCCACCGTCCCGAGCACAGCGCCTTCGCGACGCTGCGCCTCGGACTGGGGATCGCGGAGTCCCGGGTCGGGATCGAGATGCCGGGGGAGAACGACGCGATCCCGCAGTACTACGACATGCTCGACGACATGCACGAGGAGTACCGGCTGATCGCCGGGGTGCCGATCGTCGTGCAGCTCCGCCACGCCGGGAACATCGGCATCGCCGGCGGCGGAGAAGAGGCCGACGGCGTCGCCCGCGGCATCGTCACCCAGCTCTTCGCCCTGCACTCCCCGGCCGAGATGGCGATCGCCGCGATCACGTCGCGGTCCAGCCGCGACAGGTGGGAATGGCTGAAGTGGCTCCCGCACACCTCGAGCCCGCACTCCCCGCTGCCCGGTGACCACCTCGCCGATACGCCGGGACGCGGAACAGCGCTGCTGGCGCGGATCGAGGAGCTCATCGAACAGCGCACGAGCGGTGCGGCTCCGGCGCTGCGCACCCCGGCGACCGTCGACATCACGGAATCGCCCGAGACCCCTCCGGAGCCGATCACCCCGATCCTGGTGGTGATCATCGAGGACGATGCCCCGGTGGACCGAGCCCGACTGGTGCGCATCGCCGAGCGCGGCCCCGACGCCGGCGTGCACGTGATCTGGAGCGCCTCGAACATCGCGGCCCTCCCGGCCGCCTGCCGCACCTACGTCTCGGACGAGGAGGCGGCGGACGGGGCGAACGCCGGCCATGTGCGGGTGGGGGAGCGGTTCTCTCCGGTGGCGGTCGAGACCGTGTCCGTGGAGGTGGCCGCCGGGGTGGCGCGCCATCTCTCCCCGGTCGTCGACGCCGGGGTCCCGATCGACGACGACTCCGATCTTCCCCGGGCGATCTCCTACCTCGCGCTCGGCGGCATGGAGCTCGCGGAGGAGCCCCACATCATCATCGAACGGTGGAAGGAGAACGGCTCGCTGACCACCCGTGACGGCTCCGCGCCCCAGCGCCGCACGCAGGATGCGGATCTGCGCGGACTGATCGGACACAACGGGCAGGAGGCATTCCACCTGGACCTGCGCTCAGATGGTCCCCATGCCCTGGTGGGCGGCACCACCGGCGCCGGCAAGTCCGAGTTCCTCCAGGCCTGGGTGATGGGCATGGCCACCGCCCACAGCCCTGACCGGGTGACGTTCCTGTTCGTGGACTACAAGGGCGGTGCGGCGTTCGCCGATGCCATCGAGCTGCCCCATGCGGTCGGCCTGGTCACCGACCTCTCCCAGCACCTGGTGCGCCGAGCGCTCACCTCTCTGCGCGCTGAGCTCCACCACCGCGAGCATCTGCTGAACCGTAAGAAGGCCAAGGATCTGGTGTCCCTGGAACGCACCGGCGACCCCGAGACCCCGCCGAGCCTGATCATCATCGTGGACGAGTTCGCGGCCCTGGCCCAGGAGATCCCGGAATTCGTGGACGGCGTCGTGGACATCGCCGCCCGGGGTCGTTCACTGGGCCTGCACCTGATCCTCGCGACGCAGCGCCCCGCCGGAGTCATCAAGGACAACCTGCGCGCGAACACCAACCTCCGCATCGCTCTGCGGATGGCGGACGAGGCCGATTCCCAGGACATCCTCGGGGACCCGATGGCGGCGCACTTCGACCCGGGAATCCCGGGCCGAGCGGCGGCGAAGACCGGCCCCGGCCGGGTCGCGACCTTCCAGACCGGCTATGCGGGCGGCTGGACGACGGACGAGCCCGACCATGCGCGCATCGACATCGTCGAGAAGGACTTCGGCACCGGCGAGCAGTGGGACATCCCGACCCCGCCCACCACGGAGATCGCGGACCCCGGGCCCCACGACATCTCGCGAGTGGTCGCCACCGTCCGGGCCGCCTCGACGCAGGCTGGTGTGCCGGCTCCGCGCAAGCCGTGGCTCTCCGAGCTCGCCGACGCCTACGACCTGTCCCGCTTGCCGTCCCGGCGGACCGACGAGGAGCTGCTCCTTGGCGTCCTGGACAAGCCCGAGGACCAGGCGCAGCCGACGGTGGCGTACTACCCGGACAGGGACGGCAACATGGCCATCTACGGGACTGGCGGGTCCGGCAAGTCCACGACGCTGCGCACCATCGCGATCTCCGCCGCCTCGACCGTGCGCGGCGGACCCGTCCACGTCTACGGCCTCGACTTCGGCGCCTCCGGACTGACGATGCTCGAGGAGCTCCCGCACGTGGGATCCATCGTCCCCGGGGATGACGAGGAGCGCGTGATCAGGCTGCTGCGCACCGTGCGCGAGCTCATCGACCGCCGTGCCAAGGAGTTCGCCCGGATCAGGGCGGGATCGGTGACCCAGTACCGGGAGCTCGCCGACGAGCCCGGTACCCCGCGCATCCTGCTCCTGGTGGACGGGATGGCGGCATTCCGCGAGGCGTACGACTACTCGAACCTGTCGAAGTGGTTCACCGCCTTCGTGCAGATCGCCACCGACGGACGCCAGGTGGGCGTGCACGTCGTCGTCACCGGGGACCGTCCCACCGCGATCCCGACCTCGCTCGGCTCCTCGATCCAGCGTCGACTCATCCACCGCATGTCCAGCCCCGATGACTACGCAGGCTTCGGCGAGGCCAGGGACGTCCTGGACGGCAGCTCGCCGGCCGGCCGAGGGATCCTGGATGGGCATGAGGTCCAGGTCGCCGTCCACGGCGGCGACTCCAACGTCGCCATCCAGTCGCGGGAGGTGGCCAAGCTGGCGGAGGCCATGCGTCGGGCCGGAGTCCCTGAGGCACCCTCCATCGGACGGCTGCCCGAGCGGGTGGAGCTGTCGGACCTGCGACCGGTGGTCGCGGGACGGCCGGTGCTCGGGCTGGCCGACGAGACGCTCTCGGAGATCGCCCTCGAGCCCCGGGGATCCTTCATGGTCTCCGGCCCGACGGGTTCCGGCCGCACCACCGCGATGCTGACGATCGCCAGGGGGCTCCAGGCGCTGGAGGACCCGATGCGCCTGGTGCGTTTCTCCGCCCGCCGCACACCGCTGACCGGGCTGCCGATCTGGGACGTGGAGGGCTCGGACCCGGACACGGTCCGGGAGCTCGCGGCGCAGCTGCACCGGACCGTCGAATCCGGCGCCGTGGGGGAGGGACGGCTCGCGCTGTTCGTGGACGGCGTCGCCGATTTCACCGGGACCGGTCTCGAGGCGGACCTCGACAAGCTCGTCCGTGCCTGTATCCGGGAGGGCCAGTTCGTCGTCGGCGAGAACGAGTCGGCATCGTGGTCGCAGGCGTACGTGCTGGCTCAGCCTTTCAAGGCCGGGCGGCGAGGACTGCTGCTCCAGCCGGGGGAGATGGACGGCGAATCCCTGCTCGGCACAGGACTGGGGAGGATCCGTCGGGCGGACCTCCCCGCTGGGCGAGGATTCCTGATCCACGGCGGTCGAGCGATGAAGCTGCAGGTCGCGCAGGTGACTGGCTGAGCTGTCCGCTCGGGGGCGACGCACGGCGGACGGAGTTATCCCCAAGGGGACACGTCCCCATCGTCCAGTCGGCCACGTCGCTCTAGAGTGTGCCTCTCGACCATCGACGGGCCGGCGCCCGGCGCGAGCGCGAGTCACCAGGAAGGGGACACCACATCGTGAATGCCACGAAGGGTATGAACGTCGAAGAGGTCCGCCGGATGTCCGGCCAGCTGCGCGAAGCGGCCGAGGAGATCGGCCAGATCGAACAGGAGCTCACCACCGGCCTCGAGGGCGTGGACTGGACCGGACCGGACGCCGATCGCTTCCGGGGCCAGTGGGCGAGCGACATGGTCCCGGCGCTGCAGCGGATCATGAACTCGGTCCACGAGCTGGGCGATACTGCCGATCGCAACGCCGCCGAGCAGGACGGGGCCTCCTCGACCTGATCGCTCTCGACAGTCCCGACCTCGTGCCGGAGCGCCCCTCCGGGCAGTCGTTCTGCTCGAGATCCTGCATCGGGCTTGCTGGTATGTTTGGCGCCGTTGCCGACGGGAAGAATGGAGTTGTGAATGCCCAGGAGCATTTCGTACCCGAGCGCAGATTTCCCTGGTCCGCCACGGATCACGGTCGAGGTCCCCGACGGCTGGGAGACGCTGACGGTGCCCGGAGTCCAGCTCGCCGTGGCCCAGCCGAGGGTGGACGGCCAATTCCGCGCGAACGTCGTCGTCACGGTGCAGCGGTTCGGTCCTGAGTTCACCCTGGAAGAGGCCAGAACCGGCCTCGAGCAGCGCAAGGCCGCGCTCCCTGGGCTCGAGGAGATCGGCACGGGCGAGGTCGAGGTCGACGGCATCACCTGGATCGCCAGCGAGTACGGGTACACCCAGGAGGATCGGCCGACGGTGGTGCAGGCGGCCCGCTACGCGGTCGTCGACCGTGGTGGGGTGGCCAAGGACGTGGTGGAGCTCGTGGGCAGCTGCGGCGCCGAGCTGGCCGACGACGAGATCGAGATCGTGCGCTCCATCCAGGGCTCGGTGGTCCTCGATCTGAGCTGAGGAGCCTCCGGCTCCGGACTCCCTGCACAACCCCGGTACTGCTGACGCGGTACCGGGGTTCTCTACGTCTGGGAGCTGGGAGCTGGGAGCTGGGAGCTGGGAGCTGGGAGCTGGGAGCTGGGAGCTGGGAGCTGGGAGCTGGGAGCTGGGGTCGTACCCGAGCGCGGGGAGCGACGTTGTCCACAATGGGCGGGATGGGTGGATAGTGCTCCTGGCCTGGGAAATCGGGGCGTTCTCGCGATGTGGAGGACGGTGGGTGCATGCCCCCATGGTCTCGACCCGAGCACCCGGCCTAGGGTTGCGCCATCACCTGGAGAGCCGGGGTTGAGCAGGCGGTCGCCGACCGTGGGTCAGCACGGAGCGCCGCTCGGGTGGGGACCTTGGTAACGACCACATGGAGGACACCATGAAGAAGGGCATGACCCCGGAGTCCGTCGAGCAGATGGGCAGCCAGATCACCGAAGCCGGTGATCAGATTCAGCAGATCTACACCCAGATCCAGGCACGCGTCGCGGAGCTCGACTGGACGGGCGAGGACCGCGACCGGTACGTGGCCGAGTTCGATGGCGACCTCGGTACGCAGGTTCAGCAAGCGGTCACGAAGACCGTCGACCTGGCAGAGCGCGCCGTGCGCAATGCAGTTGCCCAACGGCAGGCCTCCGCCTGATCCCTCAGGGAATCCCTGATTTCTTCGGTGCAGTTTCCAGACGTTCCAGCAAGGGGTAGATGATGACTTTCAAGGGCATGAATCCGGACGAAGGGCGCGATGTGGCGACCGCCGTGAACGAGGCGGGTCGCCAGATCCTCGATCAGGTCGACGCGGTGACCGCGACGGTGACCTCGGTCGACTGGATCGGTCCCGACTACGAGTCCTTCCGGGAGGATTGGAACGGGTTCGTCTCCGGTGCGGTGAACGCACTGGTCGAGGGGTTCCAGCGCCGTTCGGAAGGCCTGACCACGCATGCGGATCAGCAGGACACCACGTCGGACATGCAGTGACACACTGACCGCGGCTCCTTGAGGTTCGCGCACGGCGCCTCCGGAGGGGCCGTGCCTCCGGAAGTCCGCGTCTCCGGATGGTTGCGCAGCCAGGAGCTCACGCGGGCAGACAGGCAGACAGGCGACCAGTCAGGCAGAAGGTCCCGTCCCCACCAGGGGGACGGGACCTTCTGTCTTGCTCGGCGCCGAGTCGTCAGAGCCCGAGTGGAATCACCGGTAGTTCACGAACTGGAGCGCGACATCGAGATCCTTGCCCTTGAGGAGCGTGATCACGTCCTGGAGGTCGTCGCGGCTCTTGGAGGACACTCGCAGCTCGTCGCCCTCGATCCTCGCCTTGACTCCCTTGGGCCCTTCATCGCGGATCAGCTTGGAGATCTTCTTGGCATCCTCGGTGCTGATGCCTTCCTTGAGGCTGGCGGCCAGGCGGATCTCCTTGCCGGACTGCTTGGGCTCGCCGACGTCGAGGGACTTCAGCGAAAGGTTGCGGCGGATCAGCTTGGACTGCAGGACGTCGAGGATGGCGAGCACCCGCTCCTCCGCATTGGCCGTCATCACGATCTCGTCGCCGCTGAGGGTGATCGACGCACCGGTGTTGCGGAAGTCGTAGCGCTGCCCCACCTCCTTGATGGCCTGGTTGACGGCGTTGTCGACCTCCTGGCGGTCGAGCTTGCTGACGATGTCGAACGATGAATCTGCCACGGTGCGTCCTTCCCTCCTGCGGCCGCCCTGTGGCGGCCCTGTGGTGTCTGTCCGGCCGGAAGTGGTCCGGGGGCCTCCTGACGAGCCTGCCTGGTGGAGAGGTCAGGCCTGGTCAGGAGCCCTTGTGACCTTCTTCATGCGCCGCAGACGGCCTCTGGGTTAGCGCCGTCGGCGGAGCGCCGGTATGCTGTTTGACGTCCGCTTCCGGCGGCCACCCGATCTGATCGGGCAGGCATCGGAGGTGAACGTCTGGCAGGTTACCCGAGTGGCCAAAGGGAGCTGACTGTAAATCAGCTGGCATCGCCTTCGTGGGTTCGAATCCCTCACCTGCCACCGCGGAAGATCCACGTGATCGGATGCAGCGGAAGATCCTTGTGATCCGAAGCACGGGGACCGACCTCGAATTGCCTCGCGGCAAGGACGAGGGTAAGGTTCACCGGGTTGCCCTGATAGCTCAGTCGGCAGAGCGTCTCCATGGTAAGGAGAAGGTCAAGGGTTCGATTCCCTTTCAGGGCTCTGATGGATGCGGCGGCCCGGTCTCATTCGAGATCGGGCCGTTTCATCGGTCATGCCGGGGTAGCTCAGACGGTTAGAGCGCACGACTCATAATCGTGAGGTCGCGGGTTCGATCCCCGCCCTCGGTACCACGCCGGCTACCGCCGGAGTGCACGATCCACATCCCCCGAGTACGGGGACCCACGAGGCGCGCCGTCGGGCGCGCCACCCGGACGAAAGAGGCGAACCGTGGCGAGCAAGAGCTCTGACGTGCGTCCCAAGATCACCATGGCATGTGTTGATTGCAAGGCGCGCAACTACATCACCAAGAAGAACCGTCGCAACACCCCCGATCGGCTCGAGCTCTCGAAGTTCTGCCCGACCTGCGGCAAGCAGACGGCGCACCGCGAGACCCGCTGACCAGGTCGAGCACACTTTCACCAAAGGCCACACGGGCATGTCCCGGGTGGCCTTTCGTGCATCCAGAACCGGTGAGCCGAGCATCAGCGGCCGGCCCCTCCGAGAGCCGTGCTGCGGCGGTCGGACGTTCCTGAGATCATCGGTCGAACAGCAACCGTCGGCCCCACTGGCCGTGTCCCCTCGGGAGATGACATGACGACCACCCCAGACCCTGCCTTCGCGGGTCGCACGTACCCGGCTGGACCCACCCACACCGTCTCGGCCGCGAAGATCTCCGAGTTCGCCCGGGCGACCGGGGCGAGCTCGCCCCTGCACACCGATCCGGAGGCCGCGCGTGCGGCTGGTCACGCCGACGTGGTCGCCCCGCCCACCTTCCTGGTCTCGCTCGCCCAGGCCACGGAGGCCCAGTACATCGAGGACCCTGCATCGGGCATCGACTTCACCCGGGTCGTCCATGGTGAGGAGTCCTTCACCCTGCATCGGCCGGTCGTCGCCGGCGATTCGCTGGTCCCCACGCTCACCGTCGAGTCCGTGCGCGCCGCCGGCGGCCACTCGATGATCGCGACCCGCGTGGACCTCGTCGACGACTCCGGCGCCGAGGTCGCCGCTGTGCGCAGCATGATCGTCGTCCGCGGAGACTGAGCCCGCGGAGACTGAATCGTCCCGCATCCTCGATGTCCCAGGCGCTATGACCCGGGCGCAACGATCCGACAGCAACGATCCGACAGCGACCATTCGGCATCGAGGACAGACCAGACCCGCCTCCAGCGGCCGCTTCGTCCCGGCCCGCGCAGAGATCCCAGGAGCAGACATGACCGCAGCACCCGCCACCCCGTTCGACCTCCCCGACCTGAGTGTCGGCCAGGAGATCGCCCGCACGCAGCATGAGATCACCCGTGACACGCTCGTGCGCTATGCCGGAGCCTCGGGAGACTTCAACCCGATCCACTACAACGATGCCGTCGCCACCGACGCCGGGCTGCCCGGCGTGATCGCCCACGGCATGCTGACGATGGGCGTCGCGGTTACCGGGCTGCTGGATGCCCTGGGCGACCCCACCGTCGTCCAGGCCTACACGGTGCGCTTCACCAACCCGGTCCCGGTGCCGGCCACCGGATCGGTGACCCTCGAGGTCGTCGCCGTGGTCGGAGCGATCGACGAGGGCGCCGGGACCGCGCGGGTGGACATCGCCGCAGAGGTCGACGGCACCAAGGTGCTCGGTCGCGCCCGCGCCACGGTCGCGCTGCCGGCCTCGGCCGCCACGACTGATCAGGGCGCCACGGCATGAGGCTCTCCGACCTCACCACGCTGCACATCGGCGGCGAGATCTCGAACCTGGTCGAGGCCACCACGGCGGACGAGGTCATCGAGGCGGTCCGCACCGCGGACGCGGCCGGCGAGCCGCTGCTGGTCCTCGGTGGCGGCTCGAACCTGGTCGCGTCGGACGAGCCCTTCCCCGGGACCGTCGTGCTGCTGCGAGATCCGCAGGAGCCGCCCCTGCTCGACGCGACCTGCGAGGTCGGCGCCTCCGGTGAGCCGGACGGCATCCCCGTCGATCCGGCGGAGCTGACGCCGCTGGACCCCACCTGCGGGGGAGCGATCGTCGAGTACTTCGCGGGCGTCAACTGGGATCGGGCGGTGCGCTATGCGATCGCCCGGGAGATGGTGGGCATCGAAGCACTCTCCGGGATCCCCGGGACCGTGGGCGCCACTCCGATCCAGAACGTCGGCGCCTACGGGCAGGAGGTCGCCTCGACGATCTCCCGCGTGCGCACCTGGGACCGTGAGCAGAACGCGGTGCGCACCTTCTTCGCCGCGGACTGCGACTTCGCGTATCGCGACAGCGTCTTCAAGCGCACCCGGTATGACGGGCCCGTGCCGTCGCCGACCGGGCGCTACGTGGTGCTCTCCGTCACCTTCCAGCACACCATCGGCAGCCTCTCCGCCCCGATCCGCTACGGGCAGCTCGCCGAGACCCTCGGTGTCCAGGCGGGGGAGCGGGCACCGATGCAGGAGGTGCGGGAGGCCGTGCTCGCCGTGCGTGCGTCGAAGGGCATGGTGCTTGATCCCACTGACCACGACACCTGGAGCGCCGGCTCGTTCTTCACGAATCCGATCCTCGAGGCGTCCCGTGCGGCGGAGCTTCCCGAGGGTGCTCCGCAGTTCGACGCCGGGGACGGCAGGGTCAAGACCAGCGCGGCCTGGTTGATCAGCCACGCCGGCGTGGAGCGCGGCCACTCCGTGGGTGAGCACGCGGCGGTCTCGTCCAAGCACTCCCTGGCCCTGACGAACCGCGGCGGCGCCACGAGCGACGACCTGGTGGACCTCGCGCGCGACGTGCAGGGACGGGTCCAGGAGGCCTTCGGCATCCAACTGGTCCCGGAACCTGTCCGCCTCGGCATCGATCTCTGAGCGCGGCCTAGGATGGAGTCACGGCGCCCGTCGCCGCCCCGACCGTCACCGCAGGAGGCCCCGTGAACGTCCTCGATCAGTCCATCGCCGATCTCGATCCCGATATCGCCGCAGTCCTCGACCGTGAGCTCGCCCGCCAGCAGCGCACCCTCGAGATGATCGCCAGCGAGAACTTCGTGCCGCGCGCCGTGCTCCAGGCTCAGGGCTCCGTCCTGACCAACAAGTACGCCGAGGGATATCCGGGTCGTCGCTACTACGGCGGCTGCGAAGAGGTCGACGTCGCGGAGCAGATCGCGATCGACCGGGCGAAGGAGCTGTTCGGGGCCGAGCACGCGAACGTGCAGCCGCACTCCGGTGCGTCCGCGAACGCCGCCGTGATGCACGCCCTCGCCCGCCCCGGCGACAAGCTCATGGGCTTGTCCCTCGCCCACGGCGGCCACCTCACCCACGGCATGAAGATCAATTTCTCCGGCCGTCTCTACGACATCGTCGCCTACGAGACCGAGCCCGAGACGGGCCTGATCGACATGGACAAGGTGCGCGAGCTGGCCGTGGCCGAGCAGCCCAAGGTCATCGTCGCCGGCTGGTCCGCCTACACCCGGCAGCTCGACTTCCCGAAGTTCCGCGAGATCGCCGACGAGGTCGGCGCGGCCCTGTGGGTCGACATGGCGCACTTCGCGGGACTCGTCGCGGCGGGCCTGCACCCCAGCCCCGTTCCGTATGCGGACGTCGTCTCCACCACGATCCACAAGACCATCGGCGGCCCGCGCTCCGGCATGATCCTGTGCACCGAGAAGTGGGCCAAGAAGATCGACTCCGCCGTGTTCCCCGGCCAGCAGGGCGGCCCGCTCATGCACGTCATCGCCGCGAAGGCCGTCGCTCTCAAGGTCGCCGCCACCGAGGACTTCAAGGATCGCCAGGCCCGCACCCTCGAGGGCGCGAAGCTCCTCGCCGAGCGTCTCCAGCAGGAGGATGCGAAGGCTGCCGGCGTGAAGGTGATCTCCGGCGGCACCGACGTGCACCTGGTGCTCGTGGATCTCGTGGACAGCGAGCTCGATGGCCAGCAGGCCGAGGACCGCCTCCACGAGGCCGGCATCACCGTGAACCGCAACGCGGTCCCCAACGACCCGCGGCCGCCGCGCGTCACCTCGGGCCTGCGCATCGGCACCCCGGCCCTGGCCACCCGTGGCTTCGGGGCTGCGGAGTTCACCGAGGTCGCCGACGTGATCGCTCTGGCCCTGACCGGTGGGGAGGATCTCGAGTCCCTCCGCCGGCGCACCGCGGCCCTCGCCGACGCGAAGCCGCTGTACGCGGATCTCGCGCAGTACTGATCGGCATTGTGGGACCCGGCATCTCCGTGCCGGGTCCCCGTCGTTCCGCGGCGGTCGCACGCGCTCCTGCGCGTGTTCCGGGAGGGCAGGTCCGCTCCGGACCGCCCGCCGCACCCGTCCGCCTCGCACCCAGACCACAGCACCGACATCCCAAGGAGCGTCATGACAGCTCAGATCCTCGACGGCAAGGCCACAGCGAAGACGATCAAAGAGGAGCTCGCCGAGCGCGTCGCGCGGCTCGTCGGCGCCGGGCACGAGCGCCCCGGCCTGGCCACGGTGCTCGTGGGGGAGGACCCGGGCAGCGCCGCCTATGTGCGGGGCAAGCATCGCGACAGCGAGCAGATCGGGCTCCATTCCATCCAGAAGCACCTCCCGGCCGACGCCACGCAGGCCGATGTCGAGGCCGTGGTCGATGAGCTGAACGCCGACCCGACCTGCACCGGGTACATCGTGCAGCTCCCGCTGCCGAAGCAGATCGACACCGATGCGATCCTCGAGCGGATCGATCCCGCCAAGGACGCCGACGGACTGCACCCCATGAACCTCGGCCGCCTGGTGCTGAACGCCTACACCGAGATCTCGACGCCCCTGCCCTGCACGCCGCGCGCCGTGATCGAGCTCATGGAGCGTCACGGGCTCGACCTCGTGGGCAAGGACGTGGTGGTCGTCGGCCGTGGCATCACCGTCGGCCGGTCGATCGGCGCGCTCCTGACCCGCCGCGAGTACAACGCGACCGTCACGCTCTGCCACACCGGCACCACCGACCTCCCCGCCCAGCTGCGCCGCGCCGACGTGATCGTCGCCGCCGCAGGTGCCGCCCATCTGGTGCGGCCCGAGGACGTCAAGCCGGGAGCAGTCGTGCTGGATGTCGGCGTCTCCCGTCAGGAGGATCCCGAGGGCGGGAAGGCGAAGCTCGTGGGCGACGTGGATCCCGCCGTGGCGGAGGTCGCCGCCTGGATCAGCCCCAACCCGGGTGGCGTCGGCCCCATGACCCGCGCGCTGCTGATGAAGAACGTCGTCGAGGCGGCCGAACGCGCCGCCGGGATCGAGGAGTCCGCATGACCCTGAGCATCGCCACCGTCAACGTCAACGGCCTGCGGGCCGCTGCACGCAAGGGAATGTCCGAGTGGCTCGCCTCGACCGCGGCCGACGTGGTCACCCTGCAGGAGGTGCGCGCCCCCGAGGAGCTGCTCGCAGGGCTCGTCGGCGAGGACTGGCGCATCGTCGGATCGGCGTCGGAGCTGAAGGGCCGAGCAGGCGTCGCGATCGCCGCCCGCACGTCGCTGGGCGGCATCGACCTCGAGTCGGCCCGTGCGGGTCTGCCGGGGCTGACCGAGCCCGCCCACACCGGACGCTGGCTCGAGACCGATCTGGAGGACCCCTTCGGCGATGGCCGCGCCCTCACGGTCATCTCCTGCTACATGCACTCCGGCAACACCGAGAAGCCGCAGACCATGACCGACAAGTACGCCTTCCTCGACGGCATGATGGATCGCCTCGAGCAGCTGCGGGTCGAGGGTCGCCATGTGGTGCTCACCGGAGACATCAACATCGCCCACACCGAATGGGACATCAAGAACTGGAAGGGCAACCTGAAGTCCGCCGGGTTCCTCCCGGAGGAGCGTGCCTACCTGGACCGTCTCACGTCGGACGCCGGATTTGTGGACGTGCACCGCACCCTGCACGGCGACGGCCCCGGCCCGTACACCTGGTGGTCCCAGCGCGGCAAGGCCTTCGACAACGACGCGGGCTGGAGGATCGACTATCAGCTCGCGACGAAGGATCTCGCCGACCGGGCGACGTCCGCCCAGGTGGACAGCGCGCCGAGCTACGACACCCGCTGGTCCGATCACGCCCCGCTC
This sequence comes from Brachybacterium sp. 107, assembly GCF_052379725.1. Taxonomy (NCBI): domain Bacteria; kingdom Bacillati; phylum Actinomycetota; class Actinomycetes; order Micrococcales; family Dermabacteraceae; genus Brachybacterium; species Brachybacterium sp. 107. Next base: position 28,824 of record NZ_JBQSYW010000006.1, read on the forward strand.
GTGATCACCTACGCCTGAGGACGGTGCGGTCGGGCGTTCCCGTGGGAGCGCCCGGCCGCAACCGCGCCGGCGCGCGTGACGAACCAAGAATGCGCCCTGAGGGTCGATGTTCGATGGAACATCGACCCTCAGGGCGCATTTCTTCCGGGCGGCTCAGGCGTGCAAGCGGCTCAGACGCGCGTGCGGCTCAGACGCGGCCGCGGATCACAGCCTGCTTGACCTCGGCGATCGCCTTGGTCACCTGGATGCCGCGGGGGCATGCCTCGGTGCAGTTGAAGGTCGTGCGGCAGCGCCACACACCCTCCTTGGAGTTCAGGATCTCCAGACGCTGCTCACCGGCGTCGTCGCGCGAGTCGAAGATGAAGCGGTGCGCGTTGACGATCGCGGCGGGGCCGAAGTACTGCCCGTCGGTCCAGAACACCGGGCACGAGGAGGTGCACGCGGCGCAGAGGATGCACTTGGTGGTGTCGTCGAAGCGCTCGCGCTCCTCGGCGGACTGCAGGCGCTCCTTGCTGGGCTCCTGGCCCTTGGCCACGAGGAACGGCATGACCTCGCGGTAGGAGTCGAAGAACGGCTCCATATCGACGATCAGGTCCTTCTCGACCGGCAGGCCCTTGATGGGCTCGACGGTGATCGGCTTCTTGACGTCGAGGTCCTTCAGGAGCGTCTTGCAGGCCAGACGATTACGACCGTTGATCCGCATCGCGTCGGACCCGCACACGCCGTGGGCGCAGGAGCGGCGGAAGGTCAGGGACCCATCCAGATGCCACTTGATCTCGTGCATGGCGTCGAGCACACGATCGGTGCCATGCATCGTGACGGTGAAGTCTTCCCAGTAGGAGCCCTTCTCGTCCTCGGGGTTGAAGCGGTTGATGCGCAGCGTGACGTCGAAGGAGGGGATCTCCTCGACCTCGGGCTGCGGGGAGTCGGACTGGGACTTCTCGGCGACGGCAGTCATCAGAACGTGCGCTCCTTCGGCTCGTAGCGGGTGATCACGACGGGCTTGGTGCCCAGACGGATCGAGGTGCCCTCTTCGCCCTGCTCACCCTCCAGGGTGCGGTAGGCCATGGTGTGCTTGAGGAAGTTGACGTCGTCGCGCTTGTCGAAGTCCTCTCGGAAGTGGCCGCCCCGGGATTCCTTGCGGTGCAGCGCACCGAGGGCCACGATCTCCGCGAGATCGAGCAGGAAGCCGAGCTCGACGGCCTCCATCAGGTCCAGGTTGTAGCGACGGCCCTTGTCCTGGATGGCCACGGTCTCGTAGCGCTTCTTGAGCTCGACGATCTTGGCGAGAGCGACGCGGCAGGTCTCGTCGGTGCGGAACACCTGGACGTTGGCGTCCATGACCTCCTGCAGCTCGAGACGGATGTTCGCCACGCGGTCCTCCGTGGCCGGACGATCGCGGAGTCGTTCGAGCAGCTCCACCGTGGGGGCCTCGAGGTTCTCGGGCAGCTCGGCGAGCTCCACGGTCTCGGCGTGCTCCGCGGCGGCGATACCGGCGCGACGACCGAAGACGTTGATGTCCAGCAGCGAGTTGGTGCCCAGGCGGTTTCCGCCGTGCACCGAGACGCAGGCGGTCTCTCCGGCCGCGTACAGCCCCGGGATCACGTCCGTCGCGTTGCGCAGGACCTCGCCGCGGATGTTGGTGGGGATGCCGCCCATGCCGTAGTGCGCGGTCGGGAAGACGGGCACAGGATCCGTGTACGGCTCGACACCCAGGTAGGTGCGGGCGAACTCGGTGATGTCCGGGAGCTTCGCATCGATGTGCGCGGGCTCGAGGTGGGTGAGATCGAGGTAGACGTAGTCCTTCTTCGGACCGCAGCCACGACCCTCGCGCACCTCGTTGGCCATGGCGCGGGCGACCACGTCGCGGGGGGCGAGGTCCTTCAGCGTCGGGGCGTAGCGCTCCATGAAGCGCTCCATGTTCGAGTTGCGCAGGATCGCGCCCTCGCCGCGGGCCGCCTCCGACAGGAGGATGCCGAGGCCGGCGAGGCCCGTCGGGTGGAACTGGAAGAACTCCATGTCCTCCAGCGGGATGCCACGACGGAACGCCATGGCGGGGCCGTCACCGGTGAGGGTGTGGGCGTTCGACGTGGTCTTGAAGATCTTGCCGAAGCCGCCGGAGGCGAACACGACGGACTTCGCCCGGAAGATGTGGATCTCGCCGGTGGCCAGCTCGTAGGTGACCACGCCGGAGGCGCGCACGCCCTCGTCGGTGCGGGGATCGCCCGTCATGAGGATGTCGAGCACGTAGTACTCGTTGAAGAACTCCACCTGCTGCTTCACGCAGTTCTGGTAGAGGGTCTGCAGGATCATGTGGCCGGTGCGGTCCGCGGCGTAGCAGGAGCGGCGCACGGGCGCCTCGCCGTGCTCACGGGTGTGCCCGCCGAAGCGCCGCTGGTCGATGCGCCCCTCGGGGGTGCGGTTGAACGGCAGACCCATCTTCTCCAGGTCGAGCACCGCGTCGATGGCCTCCTTGGCCATCACCTCGGCGGCATCCTGGTCGACGAGGTAGTCACCGCCCTTGACGGTGTCGTAGGTGTGCCACTCCCAGTTGTCCTCCTCGACGTTGGCGAGGGCGGCGCACATGCCGCCCTGCGCCGCACCGGTGTGGGAGCGCGTGGGATAGAGCTTGGTGACGACAGCGGTGCGGGAATTCTTGGAGGATTCCAGGGCGGCGCGCATGCCGGCGCCGCCGGCGCCGACGATGACCACGTCGTAGTTATGGGTCTGCATGTCTGGTGACTGCTCCGTTTCGGGGTCGACCGGTGAGAACTGTGTCGGGAGCCGGACCTGCCGGCCCCCGTGGGGAGGCCGTCAGCCTGCGCAGAAGGAGGGCAGCAGGCTGGGCTCGGCGCCGACGGGGCACGGGTTGAAGGTGAAGATCACCAGGGTGCCCAGGATGACCGTCACGACGACCGCGAAGTACAGCAGGCCCTTGAGGGTCAGCCGCAGCGTGGAGCTGCGCGCGTAGTCGTTGATGATCGTGCGCACGCCGTTGCCGCCGTGGAACAGGCCGAGCCACAGCATCAGGAGGTCCCAGACCTGCCAGAACGGGTTGGACCACTTCCCGCCGACGAAGGCGAAGTCGATGCCCTTGACGCCTTCGCCGAGCCACAGGTTCACGAAGAGGTGGCCGAAGACGAGGATCACGAGCAGGACACCGGAGACGCGCATGAACAGCCACGACAGCATCTCCGAGTTGATGCCGCGCTGACCGGTGCGGCTGTAGCGCGTCGTGGGATCAGGAATCGAGGTTGCGGACTGTGCACTCATCATCAGGCTCCGAACATGTGCATGAGCTGACGGGGGACGAAGCCGACCATCAGGACGGCCCAGACGATCACGACACCCCAGAACAGGGCCCGCTGATGCGTGGTGCCCTTGGACCAGAAGTCCACGAGGATGATGCGCAGGCCGTTGAGGGCGTGGAACACGATCGCGGCGACGAGACCGATCTCGCCGAGACCGAACACGATCGTCTTGTAGTGGCCGATCACCTCGTTGTACGCCTCGGGAGAGACCCGCACCAATGCGGTATCGAGGACATGCACGAGCAGGAACAGGAAGATGAGCATTCCCGAGATGCGGTGAGCGACCCAGGACCACATGCCTTCGCGACCGCGATAGAGCGTCCCGGATTGGGCTGATGCCACGGAGTTCCTCCAGAAGCGACGGGTGAACGCCGGGAACGGGATGCGTCACCGCAGAGGTGGGGCGCGCGGGCCCCCGGAGTATGCCCGGACGGCCTTCGCGGCGCTCGAGGCACCCCGTGGGCACCTGGTTCACGACACGGCGACATCATCATCGCCCCCGACAGGGGCAGAGTCAGCGTAGCACCGTGACGTGCAGGTCGGGGGCACCCTGCGGGGCCCGACGACACGTCCGGAAGTCCCTGCGACAGGCTGCTTCCCGGCCCGGATACGCTGGGCAGATGCCTGAGGCTCCGTTCGTTCCCGTGATCCCGGCCGGCGGTGCCGGCACCCGATTGTGGCCGCTCTCACGCCGTGCCCGACCGAAGTTCCTCCTGGACCTCACCGGGAGCGGCGCCTCGCTCCTGCAGCAGACCGTGCGGAGACTGGCACCGCTGGCGGACCGCCCACCGATCATCGTCACCGGGCACGACCACGCCCTCGCGGTGCAGGAGCAGCTGGACGAGATGGACTCCCCGAGCTCCGGCGCGAGGGCCCGGGTCGTCGCCGAGCCCGCCCCGCGCAACTCGATGCCGGCGATCGCGCTCGCGGCAGCGCTCGTGGAGCGGGAAGAGCCCGACGCGGTGATCGGCTCCTTCGCCGCGGACCATCTGATCGCGGATCAGGAGGAGTTCGGCCGCACCGTCGCAACCGCGCGCCGGGCCGCGGAGCACGGCTTCCTCGTCACCCTCGGGATCCGGCCGACCTCTCCGGCGACCGGCTTCGGGTATATCGAGCAGGCCGAGGTCGAGAAGTCAGCAGCAGAGCAGGCCGGGGGCGGGAGCTCCGGGGGAACGTCCGGGGCGGGACCGACGGCTCTTCGCGCGCTCGGCGCGCTCCCGGTCTCGCGGTTCGTGGAGAAGCCGGACCTGGTCACCGCCGAGCAGTTCGTCGCGGCCGGGACCTTCTTCTGGAACGCCGGCATGTTCGTGGTGCGGGCCCGCGTGCTGCTGGACGAGCTCGCCGCGCAGATCCCCGGCCTTGCCCGGGGAGCGAGGGAGATCGCCGCGGCCGCCGGCACCCCGACGTACAGCGAGGTGCTGGCCCGGATCTGGCCCACTCTCACGTCGATCGCGATCGACCACGCCCTGGCCGAGCCCCTTGCCGCGGCAGGACGGGTAGCCGTGGTGCCTGCCTCCTTCGGCTGGGACGACGTCGGCGACTTCGCGGCGCTCGCCCGTCAGCTGCGGGAGTGGGGCCCGGAGGGCGAGGAGTCTTCTGTCCGGGTGCTGGGCGCCTCGACGGTCGATGCCATTGCCTCCACAGCCACGGTGTACGGTTCCACCGATCGTCATATCGCCCTGGTCGGTCTGCAGGGAATCAGCATCGTGGACACCGAGGACGCCCTGCTGGTCCTCGCCGATGAGCAGGCACAGGATGTCACCCGGCTCGTCGGCCTGCTCGACGAGCACGGACGTGGTCACCTGCGCTGAGAACTGTCGGACAGCGGACGTCGGCGGCCGACGACGGCCAGAGCGTCGATCCGGACGACGCATCGATCGGGCCGACGCACCGATCCGGTCGACGCATCGACAAGACATGCCACGGCATGGACGACCAGTGGGAACGGGGAGTGGACAAGGTGGAGCAGTCGCAGCAGGTCCTGCTGGGAACCGCGGAGCAGCGGTCGATGCTGGGACCGGAGGGTCTCATCGCGCGCACGGTCACGGAGAAGGCCGACGAGCTGCGCGATGTGCGTCGCCACCTCCACCGTCATCCCGAGCTCTCCCACGAGGAGCACGCCACCACCGACTACGTCGTGGACCGCCTCTCCGCGCTCGGGCTGTCCCCGCAGCGGCTCGCGAGCACCGGAGCGATCTGCGACATCCCCGGCAGCGAACCGGATCTCGCACCGATCGCCCTGCGCGCCGACATGGACGCCCTCGGCATCCCCGAGCTGTCCACCGTCTCCTACCGCTCCACGGTCGAGGGCGTCTCCCACGCCTGCGGCCACGACGTGCACATGAGTGCCGTGCTCGGTGCGGCGACCGCCCTCGTCCGCGTCGCCGAGGCCGGTGCGCTGCGGCGTGGGGTGCGCCTGGTGTTCCAGCCCTCGGAGGAGATGCATCCCTGCGGGGCGCTGGATCTCATCGGTCAGGGCGTCGTGGACGGCGTGGACTCGATCCTCGCGCTGCACTGCGATCCGGGTGTGGACGTCGGCCATATCGGGTTGAAGTCCGGACCGATCACCTCGGCCACCGACCCGGTGTCGATCCACGTGCGCGGCGCCGGCGGCCACACCTCGCGGCCGCATCTGACCCAGGACCTCGTGTACGCGCTCGGCTCGATCGTGACCCAGCTCCCTGCGGCGCTGACCCGTCGGATGGATCCCCGCTCCGGGGTGAACCTCACCTGGGGGAGCATCCACGCGGGATCCGCGTTCAACGCGATCCCCAGCAGCGGCACCCTCGAGGGGACCCTGCGCTGCTTGGACCACGATGCCTGGGACAGGGCCGAAGAGCTGCTGGAGTCGGTTCTCGCCGACCTCGTGCGCCCCTGGGGCGTCGACGCCCGGGTGAACCATGATCGTGGAGTGCCGCCGGTCTCGAACTCGACCACCAGCGTTGACGTCCTCACCGCCGCCGTGACCAGCGTGCTGGGCCGCGAGAACCTCGACCCCACCGCACAGTCCCTGGGCGGGGAGGACTTCGCCTGGTACCTCGAGAAGGTCCCCGGTGCTCTGGCGCGCTTGGGCACCAGGACCCCGGGCGGGCGCACCTACGACCTCCACATGGGCGACCTGATGATCGACGAGCGCGCCATCGGCATCGGCGCCTCGGTGCTGGCGAGCGCCTGCGTGCAGCGAGACCTCGCCGTCGGCTGACCCGTCGGTCCCTCGACACAGCTGATCCGGTGACGCTCCCGCCCGCCGACCTTCCGGTCGGCGGAGCCGCCGAGACGCCTCCGGCCCTGCGGCACGACGACGTATCCGCGTCGATTTCATAACGGTTCCCGGCCAGCACCGAGCGCGGCCACCGGGAGCCTCCCGGCACGGCTATGGTCCGAGGCGGAACGCGACAACGCTGTCGCCCGAGACCTACCGGGGCCCGATCGGCCCCGACTCTCCAGCGGAGGAACCCCCATGAAGAGCATCACGCGTGCGCTCGCCCTCACCGGGGCCGGCGTCCTCACCCTCGCATCGTGCGGCACAGCACCTGAGGAGGGCGGCGGCAGCAGCGGCAGCGATGCCGGCGGCGCCTCGAGCGACTACAAGGCCTGCATGGTCTCGGACTCGGGCGGCTGGGACGACAAGTCCTTCAACGAGTCGAGCCACAACGGTCTCAAGGCCGCGGTCGAGAACCTCGGCATCGAGCAGGCCGAGGCGGAATCCACCACCGACTCCGACTTCGCCCCGAACATCAACAACATGGTCACGCAGGGCTGCGACCTGATCGTCACGGTCGGCTTCCTGCTGGCCCCCGCCACCGGCGCCGCCGCCGAGGCCAACGCGGACACCGACTTCGCGATCGTCGACTCCACCGCGCAGGACGCCGACGGCAACCCCGTCGAGCTCGACAACGTCAAGCCCCTCGAGTTCAACACCGCCGAGGCCGCGTTCCTGGCCGGCTACCTCGCCGCGGGCATGACCGAGACCGGGAAGGTCGCCACGTACGGCGGCATGGACCTCCCCACCGTCACGATCTTCATGGACGGCTACGCCGACGGCGTCGCGTACCACAACGAGACCAAGGGCACCGACGTCGAGGTCCTCGGCTGGAACAAGGAGACCCAGAAGGGCTCCATCGTGGGCACCTTCGAGGACCAGTCCAAGGGCAAGGCCGTCTCCGACGAGTTCTACAACGCCGGCGCGGACATCATCATGCCGGTCGCCGGACCGGTCGGTGCAGGCACCCTCGCCTCCGCCAAGGAGGGCGAGGACCGCACCGTGATCTGGGTCGACTCCGACGGCTTCGAGACGAACTCGAGCGACGAGGACGCCCAGGACGTCATCCTCACCTCCGTCATGAAGGAGATGGACACCGCCGTCGAGGACGTCATCACCACCTCCGCCGACGGCAAGTTCGACGCCACCTCGTACGTGGGCACCCTCGAGAACGGCGGCGTGGGCCTGGCCCCGTTCCACGAGTTCGAGGACGACGTCCCCGAGGAGCTCTCCACCGAGCTCGAGACCCTCAAGCAGGACATCATCGACGGCAAGGTCACCGTCGAGTCCGACGCCTCGCCCAAGGCTGCCTGACCCCTCCGGAGCACGGCGGTCCCGGCCCCACCCGGGCCGGGACCGCCTCCTCCTGATCGCTCGGCCGATGATCTCGGCCGTCGCCGACGGAAGCGAGAGATGTGAAGCTCGAACTGCGCGGGATCACGAAGACCTTCGGGTCCTTCGTGGCCAATGACGCGATCGACCTGGTCGTCGAACCCGGGGAGATCCACTCCCTGCTGGGGGAGAACGGCGCCGGGAAGTCCACCCTGATGAACGTGCTGTACGGGCTGTACCGACCCGACGGCGGCCAGATCGTCATCAATGGGAAGCCCGTCTCCTTCTCCGATCCCGGTGACGCCATGGCGGCCGGCATCGGCATGGTCCACCAGCACTTCATGCTGGTCCCCGTCTTCACGGTGGCCGAGAACATGGTGCTCGGCCACGAGCCGACCAAGGGCGGCCTGCTCGACCTGGGTGCGGCCCGCAGGCTCGTGCGGGAGATCTCCGCGCGCTTCGGCTTCGAGATCGACCCCGACGCCCTCGTCGAGAACCTCCCCGTCGGCGCGCAGCAGCGCGTCGAGATCATCAAGGCGCTCAGCCGTCGGGCCGAGGTGCTCGTGCTGGACGAGCCCACCGCCGTGCTGACCCCGCAGGAGACCGACGAGCTGATGGCGATCATGCGTCAGCTGCGGGACGAGGGCACCTCGATCGTCTTCATCACCCACAAGCTGCGCGAGGTCAAGGCGGTCTCCGACCGCATCACCGTGATCCGTCGCGGCAAGGTCGTCGGCGAGGCGGATCCCTCCGCGGACCAGGCGGAGCTCGCCTCCCTCATGGTCGGCCGCCAGGTCTCCCTCGCCCAGGACAAGATCGAGGCGACCCCGGGCGAGATCGCCCTGCAGGTCACCGATCTGCGGGTGACGGACGACGCCGGCGTGCGCACCCTGGACGGCGTCACCTTCGACGTCCGTCATGGCGAGGTGCTCGCCATCGCCGGCGTCCAGGGCAATGGGCAGACGGAGCTCGCCGAGGCACTCCTGGGCCTCGAGGACACCGTGCACGGCTCCGCGACCCTGGAGGGTCGTGAGCTCGTGGGCCGCAGCACCAAGCAGGTGCTCGACGCCGGGGTCGGCTTCGTCCCCGAGGACCGCACCCATGATGCCCTGATCCCGGACTTCTCGGTCGCCGAGAACCTCGTGCTGGACCAGCACGACCGCCCGCCCTTCGGCAGCGCCGTCGCCATGTCTCTGCGGGCCGTGCGGGAGAACGCGGAGCGGCTGATCCCCGAGTTCGACGTGCGCACCCAGTCCGCCGACTCCGCCGTCTCCGCGCTGTCCGGCGGCAACCAGCAGAAGGTCGTGATGGCCCGCGCCCTGCACCGCGAGCTCACCCTGCTGATCGCCTCCCAGCCCACCCGCGGCGTCGACGTCGGTTCGATCGAGTTCCTCCACCGTCGGATCCTCGACGAGCGTGACAAGGGCACCCCCGTCATCATCGTCTCGACCGAGCTCGACGAGGTCACCCAGCTCGCGGACCGCATCGCCGTGATGTACCGCGGCCAGATCCTCGGGATCGTGCCCGGGGACGAGGACCGCGACGTGCTCGGCCTGATGATGGCCGGCTACACGGTCGACGCCGCCCGTGAGGCCGTCGCCGCCGGCGCGCGCACCACCGACTCGCAGCTCGCCGACGAAGGAGAGATCGTATGACCGCCGTCGTCGACCCCGAGAACACCGGCTCCGCCCCGGGAGTCGGGGCCGGGAGCAACGACTCCCCGCCGCCGCCCGAGCAGCAGGCCGAGGACCGACTGCGCGGGACCCTGCAGAAGATCGCCCGCGGCGACCTGCTCGTGGTGGTCATGAGCTTCGTCTTCGCCTTCCTCATCGGCTCGGTGCTCATCGTCATCGCCGACGTCGAGGTGCGGGAGACGCTCGGGTATTTCCTGGACCGTCCGTCCGACGCCGTGACCGCGATCTGGCAGTCGGTGACCCAGGCCTACGGGGCCATGTTCCGCGGGGCCGTGTTCGACGGCGTCGGGTACTCCCGGGTCGCCGATGACCTCCGCGCTGCGGGCGGGAGCGGAACCTACGTCCTCCTCCCCGCGCTCGCCGCAGGCCTGCGACCGCTCACCGAGACCCTGACCGTCGCCACCCCGCTGATCATCGCGGCGGCAGGCATGGCGGTCAGCTTCCGTGCCGGGCTGTTCAACATCGGCGGCACCGGCCAGCTCATCGTGGGCGCGATGGCCGCCGGATACATCGGCTTCAGCTGGGACCTGCCGATCGTCGTGCACCTGCTGATCGCCCTGGTCGGTGGTCTGCTCGCCGGTGCGCTCTGGGGCGGCATCGCCGGCTTCCTCAAGGCGCGCTTCGGCGCCAACGAGGTCATCAGCACGATCATGCTGAACTGGATCGCCACCTATCTGCTGTTCTTCGCGCTCAAGACCGCAGCCTTCACAGGAGCCAACCAGTCGCAGCCGACCTCCCCCTCGGTCTCCGACTCCGCCGTCCTCCCGCAGCTGCTCGGCTCCGGCTTCCGGCTGCACGCCGGTTTGTTCCTCGCCGCCGGCGCCGCCGTGCTGCTGTGGTGGCTGATGAGCCGCTCCACGCTCGGCTTCCAGTTCCGGGCCGTCGGCTCGAACCCTCGCGCGTCACGGGTCGCCGGCATCTCCCCGTCCCGCACCGCCTTCCTGGTGCTGACCGTGGCCGGTGGCCTCGTCGGCCTCGCCGGCGCCGTGCACGTGCTGGGCACCGAGAAGCGACTCACCGAGGGCGTCGCCGGCAGCATCGGCTTCGACGCCATCACGGTCGCTCTGCTCGGGCGCTCCGGTCCGGTCGGTGTGGTCCTGGCCGGGCTGCTGTTCGCGGGCTTGTCCACCGGTGGCCGCTTCATGGAGAGCAGCCAGGGCGTCCCGCTGGACCTCGTGCAGGTCATCCAGGTCCTCGTGGTGCTGTTCATCGCCGCACCGCCTCTCGTGCGCACCCTCATCGGCCTGCGCCGTGTCGACCACCCCTCCACCGCAGCCCGGGGGCGCACCGCCCGACGGACGACGGCCGGCGACGCGTCGACGGCCTCCACCGCGACCTCGCCCGACTCACCGGGACGCCCGGAGGGACCGCCCCGTGACCCCGGCGCGCCATCTCCCGGCGCCGCACCTCCCGATGCCCTCTCCTCCGACTCCCCGCCTCGGACAGCACCCTCCGGCGGCGACGTCGAGGATCCCACCGACGCGACGGGAGATCAGCGATGACCGCCACACCCACCGTGGCCCCGGACGATTCCGAGGTCCAGAAGAAGGTCACCGACGAGCGCCCCGACAGATGGTGGCACCTCCCGGCCACCACGACGGTGCTCGGCCTCATCGCGCTGGTGTTCTTCGGCCTGCGCGGGGTCCCCGGCGCGGAGTCGTCCTTCGCCCTGGCCCGTGAGGGCGACCTCAACCCCTTCGGTCTGATCCCGGAGCGGATCACCGTGCCCTCGATCGGCGGGGCCGTGGCCCTGGCCGTGATCGCGCTGGCAGCATCGGCAGCGCTGTGGGTGCTCCACGCCCGCGCGGCCCGTCCCCGGCCCGCAGCACGCCTCGGCCTCATCGCCGTCTTCGCGGTGAGCTGGATCCTGGCCTTCATGACCTGGGTGATCTCCGAGCGGGCCCTGGACGTGGCCACGCTCCTCCAGGGCACCCTCGCCCTCGCCGTCCCCCTCGCCTTCGGCGCCCTGTCCGGGGTGCTCTCCGAGCGTGCGGGAGTCATCAACATCGCGATCGAGGGGCAGCTGCTGTTCGGGGCGTTCGGCGCCGCGCTCGTGGGCTCCCTCGCCGGGAGCGCCTGGGTGGGCCTGGTCGCCGCACCGTTCATGGCCCTCGTGATGGGCGCCCTGCTGGCCATGTTCGCCGTCGGCTACCGGGTGCAGCAGATCATCGTGGGCGTGGTGCTGAACGTGCTCGCCATCGGCGTCACCTCGTTCTTCTTCGGCACCGTGATGCGGCAGAACCCGGGGCAGTTCAACTCGCCCCTGCGCCTGCCGACCCTGCGCATCCCGGTCCTCGCGGACATCCCCGTGATCGGCCGCGTGCTGTTCGAGCAGAACATCCTCGTGTACCTGATGTGGATCATCGTCGCCGGCCTCACGGTCGCCCTGTTCCGCACGCGCTGGGGGCTGCGGGTGCGCGCCGTGGGCGAGCACCCGCGCGCCGCGGACACCGTCGGCATCCCCGTGAACCGCACCCGCTGGATCAACGTGATGCTCGGCTCCGCCGTCGCCGGGCTCGGCGGGGCCACGCTCACCATCGGCACCGGGGTCGCCTTCGGCGAGGAGATGTCCGCCGGCAAGGGCTACATCGCCCTCGCCGCGATGATCCTGGGCCGGTACCACCCCGTGGGCGCTCTGCTGGCCGCGCTCACCTTCGCCTTCGCGGATTCCCTGCAGCTGCGCCTGGGCACGATGTCCGCCGCGGAAGGGGGCGTCTCCATCCCGGGCGACTTCCTCCTCATGCTGCCGTACGTCGTGGCCCTGTTCGCCGTCGCCGGCGTCGTGGGCCGGGTACGGGTCCCGGCGGCCGACGGTGTCCCGTACGTCAAGCAGTGAACGCCCGGCATCGGGAGCGCCGCAGTGAGCAGTGCGCAGTGACTACCTCGACGAGCAATGGGATCATCGACGTATGAGCACCTCACAGACCACCGGTACCGACCCGGAGGGTGACCCTCAGGGCACCGGAGCGGACGGCGTCGATGGGTGCGCCGTCGGGACGGGAACCGTCGAAGAGGTCGACGCCGACTTCATGGAGCTGCTCGCCGCGGCCCGCGAGGTCGCCGAGCACGCCTACGCACCGTACTCGCGCTTCCGGGTGGGCGCGGCCGGCCTCACGACCGACGGCCGGCTGGTGCGGGGCTGCAACGTGGAGAACGCCGGTTACGGCGTCACGCTCTGCGCGGAGTGCGGCATGATCAGCGAGCTCGTCGCCGGGGGCGGCGGGCGCCTCTCGCGCTTCGTCTGCGTGGGCGGGGACGAGCACCTTTCTCGCGAGGAGCGCGCCGTGGTGATGCCCTGCGGGCGCTGCCGGCAGCTGCTGTCCGAGCACGCCGCCGAGGACCTCGTGGTCCTCACCCCCGAGGGCCCGCGAACCATGGCGCAGGTGCTGCCCCAGGCCTTCGGCCCCTCCGACCTCCAGATGTGAGCAGACCGTCCGTGCCACATGGCACCGAGACCACCACCGACACGACGATCCGCCGACCCCGCGACCCCAGGAGACCTCCCATGACCACTGCATCCACCGGCTCGACCGGAACCTCGCCCGCCGTGGAGCCCTTCGACGTCGTCGACGTCATCCGCACCAAGCGCGACGGCCAGGCGCTCGCTGACGGCCAGATCGACTGGGTGATCGACGCCTACACCCGCGGCGTGGTCGCCGAGCAGCAGATGGCGGCGCTCGCGATGGCGATCTTCCTGCGCGGGATGGAGCGGTCGGAGATCGCCCGCTGGACCCACGCGATGATCGCCAGCGGCGAGCGGATGGACTTCCAGGCGCTCTCGAAGCCGACGACGGACAAGCACTCCACCGGCGGCGTGGGCGACAAGATCACCCTGCCGCTGGCACCCCTGGTGGCGAGCTTCGGGGTGGCTGTGCCGCAGCTGTCCGGGCGAGGGCTGGGCCACACCGGCGGCACGCTCGACAAGCTCGAGGCGATCCCCGGGTGGCGCGCGGACCTCAGCAACGCCGAGATGATGGCCCAGCTCGAGAGCGCCGGCGCGGTGATCTGCGCCGCCGGCTCGGGCCTCGCCCCGGCCGACAAGAAGCTCTACGCCCTGCGCGACATCACCGGGACCGTCGAGGCGATCCCGCTGATCGCCAGCTCGATCATGTCCAAGAAGATCGCCGAGGGCACCGCCGCGCTGACCCTGGACGTCAAGACCGGCGCCGGCGCCTTCATGAAGGACGAGGCGGATGCGCGCGAGCTCGCGCGCACCATGGTGGAGCTCGGCACCGACGCCGGGGTGCACACCGTCGCGCTGCTGACCGACATGTCCGCACCGCTCGGCCGCACCGCCGGGAATGGTCTCGAGGTGCGCGAGTCCCTCGAGGTGCTCGCCGGCGGCGGCCCGGCGGACGTCGTGGAGCTCACCTGCGCCCTGGCTCGCGAGATGCTGGATGCGGCAGGGGTGCACGACGCCGATGTGGAGGCCGCACTGGCCGACGGCCGGGCGATGGACTCCTGGCGCGCGATGATCTCCGCCCAGGGCGGTGACGTCGACGCCCCGCTTCCGGTCGCGCAGCACGTCGAGGAGCTCCGGGCCACCGAGGACGGGGTCGTCACCGGGCTCGACGCGATGGGCGTGGGCGTGGCCGCCTGGCGCCTGGGTGCCGGCCGCTCCCGCCCGGGGGAGGCCGTGCAGGCCGCCGCCGGTGTGGAGATCGAGGCGCACATCGGCGACGAGGTGAAGGCCGGCGACGTCCTGGCCCGTCTGCACACCGACACCGCGGAGCGGATGCCTCGGGCGCTCGAGTCGATCGACGGCTCCTGGACCCTCGCCGCCGCCGGCACCGCGGTGCCGGCGCGGAAGATCGTGATGGACCGCATCGCCTGAGCGCATCAACTGGGCTCTGGGCCCGACGCGCCGGCCGCTGGGAACTGAGCTCTCTGGGCCCAGGCCTACAGCGCGCGGAGTGCCGGCAGGATGTGCTCGACCATGAGCGGGGCCAGCCGGGCGCCGGTGCCGGGCTCGTCGATCCGCACCCAGCGATGATCGGCGAGCTCGGCCTGCACCACGAGCGGCTCGGGCAGCGGGATGCGGGAAGTGAACACCGTCGAGCGCACCATCGTGTTCGGCTCGTTCGCGGCGACCGCCTCGAAGTCGCCGAGCGGTGCGAGGTCCGCGGGAGCCAGCGTCACGCCGATCTCCTCGGCGACCTCGCGGATCGCCGCCTCCAGGGCGCTCTCGCCCGGCTCGAGCTTGCCACCGACCTGCATATAAGAGCCGGTGCCTCGCTTGCGCACCGCCAGCACCTCGGTGCCGTGCTCTCCCTCGCGCAGGAAGCACACCGCCGTGATCCGCAGGACGTCCCCGGAACGTGAGGGGTGGGCGTGCCGCTGCTCGCAGTCCGCGACGCCCGTGAGGCGGTGCAGCCACCGGGTCCCGGCGTGCAGACCCTCGGGGCGCATCCCGGCGCGGGCCCAGCCGTCGAGATCGGCGCGCTGATCCCGGGCGAGCCCCCATCCCCGGCGCAGCAGCGTCAGCGGTGGCTTGCGGTTCTGGCGCAGGTCCCTCACGAGGCGCAGGGCGAAGACGACCGGAGTGGGGCGGTGCAGCACGATGGCGTCGGCCAGCAGTCCGGCCGCCGCGAGCGGGGCGATCAGCTCGGCGGCGAAGATGCCCTCGGCGATGATCAGCGGCGCGTCCCCGGCCACGAGTCGCGTGGTCCCGGTGCGGCGCGAGGCGGAGATCGAGTACTCGGGGACCTCGGCGGCGCCGTCGTGGGCGAGGGCCGTCAGCGCCTCGAGGGCCGCGCCGGCGTTCCAGGAGGCGGGATCGTCCCAGTCCACGATGCCGAAGCGGTGGGGGAGGCCGGGATCATCGTGCTCGCGGTAGAACTCGTCGAGCCCGAGGACGGGCAGTCCGGATCGGCGCGACATGACGCCCTTGCCGCTTCCCGACGGGCCGGCGAGCAGGACGATGCGGCGCGGCGTGCGGGGCAGGGCTGGCGCGATGGTCACGACCGTCGATTCTAGGCGCTCGGGGGAGCGCAGAGGCCTGCCTCGCAGGCATCGCGGCGTTCGTGTGATGGTCTCCTCAGGAAGCCGCTCGTGGGAAGATCTCTCCATGACCACTCTCGATCGCGCACAGCTCGCACCCCTCATCGATCACACGCTCCTCAAGCCCGAGGCCACCCGCGCGGAGGTCGACGCGCTCGCCCGCGAGGCCGAGGAGCTCGGCACCTACTCGATCTGCGTCTCCCCGTCGATGCTCCCCGTGGAGACCACGGTCAAGGTCGCCACCGTGTGCGGCTTCCCGTCGGGCCAGCACGCCCCGGCGATCAAGGCCGCCGAGGCCGCGGACTCCGTGGCCAAGGGCGCCGACGAGGTCGACATGGTCCTGAACGTGGGCCTCGCCCGCTCCGGGGACTTCGCCGCCGTCGAGGACGAGATCCGCGCCGTGCGCGAGGCCGCCCCGACGCCTGTCGTGCTCAAGGTGATCATCGAATCCGCCGCGTTGGAGGACGAGCAGATCGTCGGCGTGTGCGAGGCCGCCGAGCGTGCCGGCGCCGACTTCGTGAAGACCTCCACGGGCTTCCACCCCGCCGGTGGAGCGAGCGAGCACGCCGTGCAGTTGATGCGCGCCACCGTGGGCGACCGCCTCGGGGTGAAGGCCTCCGGCGGGATCCGCACCCGCGAGGCCGCCGAGGCGATGGTCGCCGCTGGTGCCAGCCGCCTGGGCCTGTCCTCCTCGAAGGCCATCCTCGAGGGCGGCAGCGGCACCGGGTACTGAGTCCGCAGGGCCCGAATGCTCCGGGGAGCCCATCACCGCGGTGCGGACCGGCTCCCTCTCAGCTCCCTGCTCCGGAGCGCGCAGATTCCAGCGTGCTCCGGAGCAGGCGACATCGGCCGGGAACGTGCCTTGTCAGGCCTGCCCGAGCACCACGCGCAGCTCGTCCTTCAGCTGCGCCAGGCGCTCGTCGGAGCGTCGGCGGATCTCTGCCGTCTCCGTGGCGGACGTACCCGCGGGAACGTCCTGGACGACCTCCAGATAGCACTTGAGCTTCGGTTCGGTGCCCGAGGGACGCACCACCACGCGGGTGTCCTCCGCGCTGAGCAGCAGCATCCCCTCCGTGGGCGGCAGGCCGGTGCTGGCCACGGATCCCTCGGAGAGGTCCTGGGTGGTGACGACGTCGGAGCCCAGCAGGTGTGCGGGCGGCGCGGAGCGCAGCTGCTGCATCATGGCCGGGATCTCGGCGAGGTCCTCCACCCGGATGGAAAGCTGCGAGGTCGCGTACAGTCCGTGCGCCGCGGCGAGCTCGTCGAGCCGGCCGATCAGCGTGGTGCCTTCCGCCTTCGCGAGCGCCGCCATCTCCGCGACCATCAGTCCTGCGGAGAGGCCGTCCTTGTCGCGCACCACCTCGGGCAGCACGCAGTAGCCGATCGCCTCCTCGTAGCCGAAGACGATGCCGGGGGCACGGGCGATCCACTTGAAGCCCGTCAGCGTGGTGGGGGAGTCCACTCCGGCAGCCTCGGCGACCTTTCCCAGCCAGCGGCTGGAGACGATCGAGCGGGCGAAGGCCCCGCGGTAGCCGTGCCGACGGATCAGATGGTCGCCGAGCAGAACTCCCAGCTCGTCACCGCTGAGCATCCGCCAGTCGCCCAGATGCGGGTCGAGCACGGCGGCGGCGCAGCGATCGGCGTCGGGATCGTTCGCGATCACCACGTCGGCCTCGACGGTGCGGGCCAGCTCGAGCGCCAGATCGATCGCCCCGGGCTCCTCGGGGTTGGGGAAGGCGACCGTGGGGAAGTCCGGGTCAGGATCGGCCTGCTTGGCGACCGTGTGCACCTCGGCGAAGCCGCTGCGGTGCAGCGCCGCGAGCGCCGTCTCGGTGCCCACGCCATGCATCGCGGTGTGCACGATCCGCACATCCCGCGGCCCGTCGAGATCGGGGAGGGTGCAGATCGCCGCGAGATAGTCCTCGCGCAGCTGCTCACCCAGCGGCTCCCAGCCGGCGTCGGCCACCGGGATGTCCAGCACGGGGCCGACGGCGGCGATGCGCTCGGCGATCTGCCCGTCCGAGGGCGGCACGATCTGGACGCCCTGTCCGTCGGACTCCTGGGCCCGGCCCCCGAGATACACCTTGTAGCCGTTGTCGGCCGGCGGGTTGTGACTCGCCGTGACGACGATCCCGGCGTCGGCGCCCAGATGTCGCACGCCGAAGGCGACCAGCGGCGTGGGGCCGGAGCGCTCCAGCAGCTGCACGCGGCAGCCGGCCGACGTCATGATCGCGGCGGAGCGTCGTGCGAAGTCCTGCGAGTTGTAGCGGGCGTCGTACCCGATCACCACGAGGGGCTCCGCGAGTCCGAGGTCGCCCAGGAGATGGTCGGCGAGGCCCCGGGCGGCGCGTGAGACCACAGCGAGGTTCATCCGGTTCGGACCGGGCCCCATCCGTCCGCGCAGACCGGCCGTGCCGAACTCCAGGTCCCCGGAGAAGGCATCCGTGATCTCGTCGATCGCGGGCTCCCCCCCGGAGGCGGCCTGCTCGAGCAGCGAGGTGAGCGCGGAGCGCGTCGCCGGATCCGGATCGTCCGTGAGCCAGGCCTCGCCGCGCTCGCGCAGAGCAGGATCCAGCGCGGTCATCATGCCTGCGCCCCGGAGGCCGACGGGTCCGAGGAATCCGACGTGCTGGAGGAATCCGATGTGCTGGAGGAATCCGACGAGTCCGAGGAGGCGGCGCCGCCGGTGATGCGGCGGACGGTCTCGGCGAGCAGCGCCGAGATGCGTGGGCCCGCGTCCCGGCCCGCCTCGAGGACCTCCTCATGGCTGAGGGCCTGGGCGCTGATCCCCGCAGCGAGGTTCGTGACCAGGGAGATCCCGAGCACGTCCATCCCGGCCTCGCGGGCGGCGATCGCCTCGAGCGCAGTGGACATGCCGACGAGGTGGGCCCCGATGGTCCGGGCCATCCGCACCTCGGCCGGGGTCTCGTACGTCGGCCCTTGGAACTGCATGTAGACGCCCTCGTCGAGAGACGGGTCGACCTCCCGGGCGATGTCGCGCAGCGCCGGGGTGTACAGATCGGTGAGGTCCACGAAGTTCGCGCCCGACAGGGGAGTGGCACCGGTGAAGTTGATCTGGTCGCTGATCAGCACCGGGGTGCCGGGGGTCCAGGACGGGTCGATGCCGCCGCAGCCGTTGGTCAGCACCATCGTGCGAGCACCGGTGGCCGCGGCGGTGCGCACGCCGTGCACCACGGCGCCCACCCCGGCTCCCTCATAGAAGTGGGTGCGGGCACCCAGGACGAGCGCCCGGGCACCGCTGCCCTCCACGCGGATCGAACGGAGCGTGCCGATGTGGCCGGCGACGGCCGGCGGGCGGAATCCCGGGATCGTGGTGGCGTCGGCCTGCCAGACGGTCTCCCCGAGCAGGTCCGCGGCGCCGGCCCAGCCGGACCCGAGCACCAGGGCGAGATCATGGGTGGCCACCCCGCTGGCCTCGGCGATCGCGGCGGCGGCGTCGCGGGCGAGCAGGTACGGGTCAGAGGCGGTTTCAGTCATGGATCGAAGGTAACGCAGCGAGCCCCGGCACAACACCGGAACCGGGCCCCCGTCGAGCCTTCTGAGACACAATGGAGACGTGAGCGATCCCAGCACTGCCCTTCCGTCGGACCCCCATCGAGTGACCCGTGCCGGTGACCGCACGCGGGTCGTGATCATCGGCGGCGGCCCGGGCGGCTACGAGGCCGCCCTGACCGCCGCCCGCCACGGCGCCGACACCGTGCTGATCGAGGACCGGGGGCTCGGCGGTGCCGCAGTGATCACCGATGTCGTCCCCTCCAAGACCCTCATCGCCACCGCCGATGTCCTCGACCAGGTCGCCACCTCCCAGGAGCTCGGCATCCGCCAGGCCGACGACGGCTCGGCCCCGGGCACCGGAGCCCTGACCGTCGACCTCGCGGCCGTCAACGCCCGGGTCCAGCGGCTCGCGACCGCGCAGTCCGAGGACGTCCGCGCCTCCCTGCGCGAGGCAGGGGTGCGCGTGATCGAGGGCCGCGGCCACCTGCGGGGACCCTCGACCGTCGAGATCCGGGACGGCGCGGGGGAGGACGCCGCCGTGCTCGATCCGGCCTGCGAGGCGGACGTGATCCTGCTCGCCGTCGGTGCCCGACCCCGCGAGCTGGACTCCGCCCCCTGCGACGGGGAGCGGATCCTGAACTGGACCCAGCTCTACACCCTCGAGGAGCTGCCTGAGCACCTGATCGTCGTCGGCTCCGGGGTCACCGGCGCCGAGTTCGCGAGCGCCTACCGTGCCCTGGGCAGCGAGGTCACACTGGTCTCGTCCCGGGAGAAGGTGCTGCCGGGCACCGACGGCGACGCTGCCGACGTGCTCGAGGAGGCCTTCGCCCGCCGCGGCGTCACGGTGCGCTCACGAACCCGCGCCGCGTCCGCGCACCGCACCGAGGACGGGGTGGTCGTCACCCTCACCTCGGGGGAGGAGATCGCCGGCAGCCACGTGCTGATGGCGCTGGGCGGGATCCCCTGGACCGGGGATCTCGGCCTCGAGCAGGCCGGGGTTCGGGTGAAGGACAGCGGTCACATCGACACCGACCGCGTCTCCCGCACCAGCGTGCGGGGCATCTACGCCGCCGGTGACTGCACCGGGGTGTACCCGCTCGCCTCGGTGGCCGCGATGCAGGGGCGCATCGCCATGCATCACGCGCTCGGCGATGCGGTCTCCCCGCTGATCTCCGCGCAGGTGTCCTCGGCGATCTTCACCAGCCCGGAGATCGCGGTGGTGGGCGTGAGCGAGCAGGACGTCGCCGACGGGGTCCTCTCCGGCGAGGTGCTCGTGCTGGGGCTGGACACCAACCCGCGCGCCAAGATGCAGGGGCTGAGCGAGGGCTTCGTGAAGCTCATCGTGCGCTCCGGGTCGCACACCGTGATGGGCGCCGTGGTGGTGGCCCCGCGGGCGAGCGAGCTGATCCTGCCGTACACGCTCGCTGTCGCCCACCGGCTCACGGCCGAGCAGGTCGCCGGGACGTTCACCGTGTACCCCTCGCTCACGGGGTCCTTGGCCGAGGTGGCGCGACGGGCGAGCCAGACCGGCACCGACTGAGGCCGGTCCGGCACCGGCTGAGGCGCCGTCCGCTGCCGGGTCGGGTCGAGGTCAGTCCTCGATGGAGCAGAGCACGGCGCCCGCGGAGACCGTCGCCCCGATCTCGGCACCGAGCCCCTTGAGGACGCCGGAGCGGTGCGCGGTGATCGGCTGCTCCATCTTCATGGCCTCGAGCACGACGAGCAGGTCGCCGTCGGAGACGCTCTGGCCCTCCTCGGCGACCACCTTCACGATGGTCCCCTGCATGGGGGCGGTGACCGCGTTGCCGTTGGCCGCGGACTCCCCGACGGACTTGTGCTGGCGTTTGCGGCGCGAGCGCACGGCGGCCTGCGGTGCACGCAGCGAGGCGGGGAGGCTGATCTCGACCCGGCGGCCGTCGACCTCGACCACGACGGCCTCACGGTCCTCAGCCTCTTCGGGCTGCGACGGCAGCGGGGCTGCGGGGAGGTCGTTGTCGAACTCGGTCTCGATCCAGCGGGTGTGGACCGTGAACGGCTCCTCCGGATCCTCCGGGGCGAAGGCAGGATCGGCGACGACGGCGCGGTGGAAGGGGATCACCGTGGGGATCCCCTCGACGCGGAACTCGGCGAGGGCCCGACGGGAGCGCTCGAGCGCCTCCTGGCGGGTGGCCCCGGTGACGATGAGCTTGGCGAGCATCGAGTCGAAGGCTCCGGAGATCTCGTCGCCCGCGCGCACACCGGAGTCGACGCGCACGCCGGGACCCGAGGGCAGCTCGTACCGGTGGATGCGGCCGGGGGCCGGCATGAAGCCGCGGCCCGGATCCTCGCCGTTGATGCGGAACTCGAAGGAGTGGCCGCGCGAGGCCGGGTCCTCGGAGCTGATGGTGCCGCCCGCCGCGATGCGCAGCTGCTCGCGCACCAGGTCCACGCCGGCGACCTCCTCGGTGATCGTGTGCTCGACCTGGAGGCGGGTGTTGACCTCGAGGAACGAGATGGTGCCGTCGATTCCGACCAGGAACTCGCAGGTGCCGGCGCCGATGTACCCGGCCTCGCGGAGGATCGCCTTCGAGGAGGACACCAGCTGCGCGTTCTGCTGAGCGGTGAGGAAGGGCGCGGGCGCCTCCTCGACGAGCTTCTGGTGGCGGCGCTGGAGCGAGCAGTCACGGGTGGAGACGACCTGGACGTTGCCGTGCATGTCCGCCAGGCACTGGGTCTCGACGTGCCGGGGCGAGTCGAGGTAGCGCTCCACGAAGCACTCACCGCGTCCGAAGGCGGAGACCGCCTCGCGGACCGCGGAATCGAACAGCTCGCGCACCTCGGACTCCTCGCGGGCGACCTTCAGGCCGCGACCGCCGCCTCCGAATGCCGCCTTGATGGCGATCGGCAGACCATTCTCCCGGGCGAAGTCGACGACCTCGTCGGAGTTCTGGACGGGATCCTTGGTGCCGGCCACCAGCGGTGCCCCGGCCTTCTGCGCGATGTGCCGCGCCGAGACCTTGTCGCCGAGCTTCTCGATGGCCGACGGGGGCGGCCCGATCCAGGTGAGCCCGGCGTCGGTGACGGCCTGGGCGAAGTCGGAGCGCTCGGAGAGGAAGCCGTAGCCGGGGTGGATCGCGTCGGCGCCGGAGCGCTTCGCGATGTCCAGGATCTTGTCGACGACCAGGTAGGAGCTCGCGGCGGTGGTGCCGCCGAGGGCATAGGCCTCATCGGCGATCTGGGTATGCAGCGCATCGCGATCGGGGTCGGCGTACACGGCCACGGAGCGCAGCCCGGCGTCCCGGCAGGCCCGAGCGATCCGCACCGCGATCTCTCCACGGTTGGCGATCAGCACCGTGGACAGCGGGCGGGGCTTGGAAGAGCGTGCGGGCATGAGGGAGGGTTCCTTCCGGGAGTCAGCAGTGGCCGAGTCTAGTACCGAGTGCGCTCAGGCGGACGCAGGGTCGGGCATGGTGCCTGGTGAGTCGGTCGCTGCAGCCGTGGGCAGTGCGGAGTCCCACAGCTCATGGATGCCGACCCCGATCTCTCCCAGCAGGCGGCGCAGCAGCGGCAGGGACAGGCCGACCACGGCATGAGGGTCCCCGGAGACGCCCTCGATGAAGGGGCCCGCCAGACCGTCGATCGTGAATCCACCGGCCACGCCGAGCGGCTCGCCGGTGGCGACGTACGCCTCGATCTCCTCGTCGGACAGCTGGGCGAAGGTGACCTCGCAGCTCGCCGTGGCGCCGAAGGTGGCTCCGGTGCCGCCGTCCTCCTCGTCGCGGTCGTCGACCAGCCAGTGACCGGAGTGCAGGATGCCGGAGCGCCCGCGCATCGCCTGCCAGCGGGCGATGGCCCGCTCCGACGTGTGCGGCTTGCCGATCACCTCGCCGTCGAGCTCGAGCATCGAGTCGCAGCCGAGGACCACATAGCCGCCGTCGCTGCGGGACGTCGCCGCCACGGCTTTCTCGCGGGCCAGCAGGAGCACCTCGTCGGCCGGCGTCAGGGCGTCCTCCGGGGCCCCGGTGGCGGCGGCCCGCTCGCGGGCGGCCGCCAGGATCGCGTCCTCGTCCAGGTCCACCGGGAGGGTGCCGTGCTCGATCCGGGCGGCGCGCAGCGTGGCGCGGCGGCCGGCCGAGGCCGAGGCGAGCAGGAGCAGCGGATCGTGGTCGGGGGACGGCTGCTCGGAGACCTGCTCCGTGGTGTACTGCTCAGCGGTGTTCTTCTCCGGGGTCGTCATGACAGGGCTCCTTCGAGGACGGACAGCGGCAGGCTCCCCAGCTCGAGGGCCCGACGGTGGAATTCGCGGGCGGGCTGGACGGACTGCTCGCGCAGCTGTTCCCAGACCCGCTGGCCGATCTTGTAGGACGGCGCCTGACCGGGCCAGCCCAGGTAGCGGTTCAGCTCGAAGCGGCGCTCCGCCTCGGTGACTCCCCAGTGGGCGGTCATGAAGTCCCAGGCGGTGTCATAGGTCCAGTCGCCGCCGGCGGATCCGGCGAGACCCTCCGGCATCGGCAGGCCGACGTGGAGACCGATGTCGAGCACGACTCGACCAGCTCGCAGGCGCTGCGCATCGAGCATGCCGAGCCGGTCCCCGTCGTCCGAGAGATACCCGAGCTGGTCCATCAGACGCTCGGCGTACAGGGCCCAGCCCTCGCCGTGCCCGGAGACCCAGCACATCATCGCGCGCCAGCGGTTCAGAGTGGAGGCCTGCATGGTCTGGGTGCCGACCTGCAGGTGATGGCCGGGGACGCCCTCGTGGTAGACCGTCGTGGTCTCCAACCAGGTGTGGAACTCGGTGGTGGTCGCCGGAACGTCCCACCACATGCGGCCGGGCCGCGTGAGGTCCTCGCTGGGGCCGGTGTAGTAGATGCCGCCTGAACCGGTGCGGGCGATGCGGCATTCCAATCGACGCAGCGGATCGGGGATGTCGAAGTGGGTGCCGGCGAGCTCCTCGATGGCGCGATCGCTGAGCTCCTGCATCCAGCTGCGCAGCGCCTCGGTCCCGTGCAGGATCCGGGCCGGGTCGCTGTTCAGGCTCTCCTTCGCGGCCTCGACCGAGCTCCCGCCGCCGTTGCCGTGGCGGTCGTTGATCCGTCGCGCGACCTCCTCCTGCTCGGCGACGACCGCGCGGAGCTCGTCGATGCCCCAGGCGTAGGTCTCGTCGACATCGATCTCGGTGCCCAGGAAGGTGCGCGAGGACAGGAGGTAGGCGTCGCGGCCCACGGCATCGGCCTCCGGGGCGCGCTGGACCAGGGAGGTCAGCTCCTCGGCGAGGGAGAGATAGCCGTCGGCCGCGGTGCGGGCCGCCGCGGCGACCCGGTCGCGCTGGGCGTCGTCGCCCTGCGCCTGGGCGGCGAACTCCGCGAAGAACCCGTCCTTCGCCGCGAATCCACGGGCCTGCTCGGCGCCGAGCAGCAGCTGGCGGCGGGCGGAGACCACCCCGTGGTCCGCAGCCTCCCGGAGGGACTGCGCCCAGCTGGACAGCGACCCGGGCATCGCGTCCAGGCGCTGGGCGATCACCTGCCAGTCGTCGGCGGTGTCGGTGGGCATCTGATCGAGCACATCGCGGGACTGCAGCGGGGAGGCGAGATTGTTGACGGTCGCG
Source organism: Brachybacterium sp. 107 (assembly GCF_052379725.1). Classification (NCBI taxonomy): domain Bacteria; kingdom Bacillati; phylum Actinomycetota; class Actinomycetes; order Micrococcales; family Dermabacteraceae; genus Brachybacterium; species Brachybacterium sp. 107. Next base: position 53,523 of record NZ_JBQSYW010000006.1, read on the forward strand.
ATGTCCAGGCGCCGCTCGGCGCGTTCGATCTCGAGGCCGAGGCGCTCGGTCAGCGCGGCGCGGGTGACGGCGTCGGTGTCGTCCTCGTCGAGGACGGTCGAGAGCGAGGCCAGCAGGTCGCGCGCCGCGTCGGTCCGTGCCGACACCGCCTCCGGGGAGTAGTCGGTGACCTCGGTGTCGTGCCCGGCGATGCCGAGCTCGGTGGCCAGGAACGGGTCCAGTCGGACGCTGAGATCGACGTAGTCGTCGGCGAGGCGGTCCAGGGCGGACGCCGTGCGCGCGGGCTGGGGAGAGGGGGTCTCGGGCATGTCCGCGAGTCTAGTGGCGCACGACGCACCAGGCGAAGACCGGCGCTGTGCTCGACGGCCGGCGGCCACCGCTCAGCGGTCGGCGAACTGCCAGGCCGTGGGGGAGGCGTGACCGCGCAGGGCGTGGGCGCGGGGATGGCTGTGCACAGGGCCGTTCCAGGCGCTGGGCCCGCCGCCGCGACCCTCCGCGAGGGCGCGCTCGTCGGCCTCCAGACGGCTGGTGACGCTCATCGCCGAGACCACCACGGCGATCGCGGCGAGCTCGTCCGCCGCGAGCCGGCCCTGGACGAGCTGGACGTCCGTGTGCGGCGTGCTCACAGCGGGATGTTCCCGTGCTTCTTGGTGGGCAGGGTGTCCCGCTTGGTGCGCAGTGCACGCAGCGCCCGGGCCACCTCGATGCGGGTGTCGGCCGGCTGGATCACGTTATCGATCCAGCCGCGCTCGGCCGCGGTGTACGGGGTCGCGAACTGCTCGTCGTACTCGGCCTCGAACCTGGTGCGCTCGGCCGCGACGTCCCCGCCCTGCTCGGCGACCTGGCGCAGGTCCCCGCGATGCAGGATGTTGACCGCACCCTGCGAGCCCATGACCGCGATCTGCGCGGTCGGCCAGGCCAGGTTGATGTCCGCCCCGAGATCCTTGGATCCCATGACGATGTACGCACCGCCGTAGGCCTTGCGCGTGATGACGGTGACCAGCGGCACGGTCGCCTCGGCGTAGGCGTACAGCAGCTTCGCCCCGCGACGGATGATGCCGCCGAACTCCTGGTCGGTGCCGGGCAGGAAGCCGGGCACGTCCACGAAGGTCAGGACCGGGATGTTGTTGGCGTCGCACAGACGCACGAACCGGGCCGCCTTCTCGGAGGCGTCGATGTCGAGGGTGCCCGCGAGGTGCGAGGGCTGATTGGCGACGATGCCGACGCTGTGTCCCTCGACCCGGCCGAAGCCCACCAGGATGTTGCGGGCGAAGAGCGGCTGGACCTCGAGGAACTCCTCGTCGTCCAGGACCGTGCGGAGCACGGTGAGCATGTCGTAGGGCTGGTTCGGGGAATCCGGCACGAGGGTGTCCAGTGCCGTGTCCTGCGGTGTCCGGCTCTCCTCGAGGAGCACCGGGAAGGACGGCGCCGGGCTCAGCGTGTTCGCCGGCAGATAGCTCAAAAGATCCTTGACGTACTCGATGGCCTCGCCCTCGTCGGGGGCCATGTAGTGGGCCACGCCCGAGCGGGAGGTGTGCGTGCGGGCACCGCCGAGCTCCTCGAAGCCGACGTCCTCGCCGGTCACGGTGCGGATCACGTCGGGACCGGTGATGAACATGTGGGAGGTCTTCTCGACCATCACGATGATGTCGGACAGTGCGGGGGAGTACACCGCACCGCCGGCGGCCGGGCCCATGATCAGGGCGATCTGGGGGATGACGCCCGAGGCGCGGGTGTTGCGCCGCATGATGCCGGCGAACATGGCGAGTGAGGCCACGCCCTCCTGGATGCGGGCGCCGCCGCCGTCGAGGATGGCGATGATCGGCACGCCCGTGCTCAGCGCGAGATCCTGGATCTTCTGGATCTTGCGGCCGTGGGCCTCGCCGAGGGACCCGCCGAAGACGGTGAAGTCCTGGGAGTAGACGCAGACCTGCCGGCCGTCGATCGTGCCGTAGCCGGTGACGATCCCGTCGCCGGCAGGGCGCTTGCGGTCGATGCCGAAGTTGCTCGCCTGATGCTTCACGAAGCGATCGGTCTCCGAGAAGGAGCCGTCGTCGAGGAGGTCGGTGATGCGCTCGCGAGCAGTCTTCTTGCCTCGCGCATGCTGCTTCTGGACTGCGATCTCATCCGCTGCGGAGACCGCCGCGGCGTCGCGCTCGCGAAGGTCTTCAAGTCGCTGAGCGGTGGTGAGCGGCCGCGGGGCGTCGGTCACGGAGCCTCCTGAGGCAGCCTTCAGGCCGCCAAGAATACGGGGAGATGAACACCGGGATACTACGCTACGACGTGCCGACGAGGGCCGACCCGACCCGGCATGGAGTGACATGTCCCGTCGCGGACGGCGCAGCGGCACCGGACATCTGCTCCAGGAGGGAGATCACGCGTGGCAGAAGACGCGGCAGAGGACTCAGCGGGTATCGGCCCGCGGCCCGTGGCTCCCGCATACCTGAGGCCCACTGCGGCGAACTCCGCTCCGCACGCTCCGTCTGCCCAGCACGTCACGCCGATCCACCGGATGGGCGAGGTGACCTCCACGCAGGACGAGGCCGGGAGGCGGCTCGACGCCGGCGAGAAGGCTCCCTTCGCGGTCACGGCGCGGCGGCAGCAGGCCGGCCGCGGGCGGCTGGGGCGCCGATTCGTCAGCCCCGACGGCGGCAACGTCTATCTCACCTACGCCCACAGCACCGGACTCGCGCCCTCGCAGCGCACCTGGATGCCGCTCGTGGCCGGACTGGCCGCCGTCTCCGCGATCGACGAGGTCCTCGGAGCAGTCGACGTTCTCGGGACGGGCGAGGTCACCGGTGCGAGCGGGGCGAGCGGGGCAGCTGGGGCGAGCAGGGTCGGGATCGGCCTCAAATGGCCCAACGACCTGCAGACCGCGGACGGGCGCAAGCTCGGTGGGATCCTCGTCGAAGGCCGGGGCGCGCAGGGAGTGCTGATCGGCATCGGGATCAATCTCCGCGGTCCGGTGCAGGATGGTGACGGCACCGCCGTCCCCGGAGCCGCCTGGCTGCTCGGCGAGGCAGGGATCCGTGATGGTGAGGGTCCCTGCGCGCCGGGCGCGACCCGACGCCCTGAGCGGATCGAGGACCTGGGGGACCGGATCGCGGAGGCGATCATCCGGTCCCTCAGCAGCGAGCTCGCCGCACTGGAGTCCACGGACGGGGACGCGGTGACGGCAGGCACTGAGCACCGTTACACTATGACGTGCCTCACAGTGGGGCAGCTCGTGCGGGTCGATCCGCTGGGGGAGACGAGCACGGGCGGTGCGACGCCGCCCGCGCTGGTCGGAACCGCAGTGGGGATCGACGGACGGGGCCGGTTGATGATCGACCCGGGCGATCCCCGGGCCGACGGGCCGGTGGCCGTCGATGTCGGCGATGTGAAGCATGTGAGGCCGGGCGGACCCGCTCGGCCGACGAGAGACGCCGATCGCGGCGTCGAACAGGAGGATCACAGCACGTGACCGGCGGTACCGAAGACCTGGAGCGCATGACTTCCTCGGACGGGACCCCGTCGTCCGGGGAGAGCGGTGTGCCGCCGGAGGAGTCACCCGACCTCGTGCAGACCCCTCTCGACGATCGCGACATCCTGGAGCTGAACCGGCGGTTCGCCGAGGTGCGACGCAGCGTCGCCGCCCTCGAGAAAGTGCTGCTGCAGGGCCCGCGGAAGTACTCGCGGCGCGATCTGGCCCAGCAGCAGGACATTCCCGAGCGGCTGACCTCCGTCTACTGGCGCTCGCTCGGCTTCACTCCGGTCGACGAGGACACCGTCGTGTTCACCGAGGAGGATGCCTACTCCATCGGCGACCTCGCGGCGATCGTCGAGGACGGCGTGCTCTCGGAGCGGGCCTTCGCGAGCATCACCCGGGGACTGGGCTTCCACATGGGCCGGCTCGCCATGTGGATCACCGAGGCGCTGGTCGACGAGGCGAAGCATGCCGACGGTGCGGACGACGCCGATGCCCGCCAGCAGATGCTCGACTCCGTCCCCGAGCTCCTCGAGACCCTCGAATCCCAGGTCATGTTCGCGTTCCGCCGGCAGATGGCGGCCTATGCGGCCCGGGCCGGCTCCGAGGTGCTCCATCAGGACACCGACGAGCTGTTCCCGCTGCAGCGTGCCGTCGGCTTCGCCGACCTCGTGCAGTTCACCCGCCTCGCCCAGGACCTCTCCGGCGCCGAGCTCGCCGACGTGGTCGGGCGGTTCGAAGCCGTGGGGCGCGATGTCATCTCCGTCGGCGGAGGCCGCGTGGTCAAGACGGTCGGCGACGAGATCATGTTCCTGGCGGACACGCCCGAGGACGGTGCGCAGATCGCCGTCAGCCTCGCCGAGACGATCTGCTCCGACCAGGGTCTTCCTCCGGTGCGGGTGGGCCTGTCCTGGGGGTCCATGTTCTCCCGGTACGGTGATGTCTTCGGTCCCAAGGTCAATCTCGCCGCCCGCATGGAATCCGTGGCCCGCCCCGGCTCCGTGATGGTCGATTCCGAGACGGCCGCCGCGATCGGCCTCGCGCTCCCGGGAGGTTTCAGCATCTCGGAGGGTGAGGACGTCGACCTCCACGGCATCGGATCGGTGAGGGTGCAGGAGATGCGCCGTGACCGGTCGGCACCGCTGGACCTGGGACTGTGAGGAGAGGGCCGACCGGCCCGCCACCCATCGCGACGTAGGATGGAAATCGTGACACGACTGCTTCTCGTCGAGGACGACTCGGCCATCGCTGAACCACTCTCCCGCGCCCTGGACAGGGAGGGCTACACCGTCACGCGTGCGTCGCGGGGCATGGATGCGCTCGCGATCGCCGCCGGGCCCGATCCGATCGACATGGTCATCCTCGATCTCGGGCTGCCCGACCTGGACGGACTCGAGGTGGCTCGGCGTCTGCGCAAGGGCGGGCTCGAATCGCCGATCCTGATCCTCACCGCACGCGCCGACGAGGTCGACGCCGTGGTGGGTCTCGATGCCGGGGCCGACGACTACGTCACCAAGCCGTTCCGTCTCGGGGAGCTGCAGGCCCGCATCCGGGCCCTCATGCGGCGCTCGCAGGCCGTGGAGGAGTCCGGGGACGCCTTCGACGTCAACGGGGTCTCCCTGGACGTCGCCGCTCGGCGTGCCTACGTCGACGGCGAGGAGCTCAGCCTCTCCGCCAAGGAGTACGACCTGCTGACAGTGCTGGTGCGCGAGTCGGGCAGCGTCGTCACGCGCGACGACCTCATGCGCGAGGTCTGGGGCGCAGAATGGTGGGGGTCCACGAAGACCCTGGACATGCACATCTCCTGGCTGCGCCGGAAGCTCGGCGACGACGCCACGAACCCGCGCCGCATCACCACCGTGAGGGGTGTCGGTTTCCGGTTCGAGACCGGCGCGGAGAACTGACGCGTGTGGCAACGGGTGCTGCAGGCCACGATCATCACCGTGGTCCTCGTCGTGCTGCTGCTGGGCATCCCGCTGGGCTGGTCCTGGCTGCAGCTCGCCGGGCAGAGGCTCACCGCGCAGGCCAACCTGATCCTTGACCAGGCGCGGGTCGCGACCGATGCCCCGCTGGCGGACGATGTGCCCCTCGACCCGGCGATGCTGCAGGCGATCGTGGATCAGCAGACGGACCTGAACATCCAGATCGTCGTGACCCTCCAGGACGGCAAGGTCGTCTCCGCCGGGGAGGCGCCCGGCCCTGATCCGCAGTCCGTCTCCGCCTACGGGTCCGAGCAGCAGCAGATCGTCGTGAACATCCCCAAGTCCGATGTGCGCGCCCATACGGCCAGCGCCTGGGTGCTGCTCGTCGTCGCCGGTCTTGCCGCCCTGTCGATCGGCGCCTCCGTCGCCCTCTGGCAGGCCCAACGGATCTCCATGCCCCTGGCCCGGTTGAACCGGCGTGCCGAGGAGATGGGCTCGGGGCGGGCCCGCGGACCGTGGAACACCTCGGGGATCTCCGAGATCGACGACGTCGCCGAGGAGCTCATCCGCTCCGGCGCGATGCTCACCGAGCGCCTGGAGGCCGAGAGCCAGCTCGCCTCGGACGCCTCGCACCAGCTGCGCACACCGCTGACCGCCCTCTCGATGCGCCTGGACGAGATCCTGGCGACCAGCTCCGAGGAATGGGTGCGCGAGGAGGCCCGTATCTCGCTCGAGCAGATCGACCGCCTGACCGAGGTGGTCCACGACCTCATCAACGCCCCCCGCTCCTCCGCGCGCCGCACGCCCGGCGTCGTCGAGCTGCGCGCCGTGCTCACCCAGCAGAGCGAGGAATGGTCCCCGGCCTACCGCCGGGCCCAGCGCGAGCTGCGCATCCAGGTGCCGCGCAGCGCTGCCGTCTGGGGATCGACAGGTCCCCTCACCCAGGCCATCGCCACGCTCATCGAGAACGCCCTCATGCACGGGGGCGGCCGCACCACCGTGAAGGTGCGCCGCAACGACCATTCCACCGTCATCGAGGTGACCGATGAGGGCGGCGGGATCGACCCTGATCTCGGCACCCGCATCTTCGAACGCTCCGTCTCCGGGCGCAGCTCCTCCGGTACCGGTGTGGGGCTGGCGCTCGCCCGCACCCTCGTCGAGGACGACGGCGGGCGGCTCGAGCTGCTCACCGAGGACCCCGCGAAGTTCGGCGTGTTCCTGATCTCCGCTCCGGGAGAGGACGACTCCGACGGGGACGGGGAGCACTCCGGAGACGTGGACGACCTCGGGACCCTGCCCCAGGGGTCCGTGGTCCGGCGCCGTCCGCGCTCGCGCGCCTGATCCTCGTACACTGACCGCCGTGTCCGAGACTTCGCAGCCCCTCCCGCCTTCCGACGCCCCCGATCCGGCCCACGACGTGCACTCGAGCCACGGAGCGCGTCGCGTGGGCATCATCGGGGCAGGCCAGCTGGCCCGCATGATGCTGGGCCCCGCGATCGAGCTGGGCCTGGCCGCACCGGTGCTCGCCACCGATCCGGCGGAGAGCGCCGCGGCGGTCGCCGGTCAGGTGCTGCTGGGTCGCCACGACGACGCCGAGGCCGTCCAGGCCCTCGCCGACGAGGCCGACGTGATCACCTTCGACCACGAGCACGTGCCGACCGAGATCCTCCAGGAGATCCAGGACCAGGGTCTCGCGGCCGTGCGACCCGGCCCCGCGGCACTCGTCCATGCCCAGGACAAGCTGGTCATGCGGGAGCGTCTCACGGCGCTGGGCCATCCCTGCCCGCGCTGGTGGCGGGTCCGTTCCCGCGAGGAGCTCGCCACCGCGCTGGGTGATGCCGCCGGTCGCCTCGTGGTCAAGACCCCGCGCGGAGGGTACGACGCCCATGGCGTACGGGTCGTCGAGGACGCCGCGGAGGTCGAGGACTGGTTCGCGGAGCACGGCGACCTCCTCGCCGAGGAGCTCGTGCCCTTCACCCGCGAGCTCTCCGCCCAGGTGGCCCGCCGGCCCGGGGGAGCGGCTGTCGCCTATCCCGTCGTGCACTCGGTCCAGAAGGACGGGGTCTGCTACGAGGTCGTGGCACCCGCCGCCGGGCTCGACGACGCCGCCCAGGAGCGCATCCAGGCCCTCGCGCTCGCGATCGCCGAGGACCTCGACGTGGTGGGCATGCTCGCCGTCGAGCTGTTCGAGACCGCGGACGGCGAGGTCAGCGTCAACGAGCTCGCCATGCGCCCCCACAACACCGGACACTGGTCCATGGACGGCGCGGTGACCGGCCAGTTCGAGCAGCACCTGCGGGCCGTCGCCGACCTCCCGCTGGGCTCGACCGCCGCGGTCGCCCCGGTCGCGGTGATGGTGAACCTGCTCGGCGGAACCGCCACCGATCTCGCCCCCGGGGTCCATGCCGCTCTCGCTGCCGACCCGGAGCTGAAGGTCCACCTGTACGGGAAGGCGGTGCGTCCCGGTCGGAAGATCGGCCACGTCACGCTCGTGGGCCAGGACGCCGAGGAGCTCCTCGAGCGCGCCCACCGCGCCGAGCACCTCATCATCGACGCCTCTGCCTCTGCCTCTGCCTCTGCCTCTGCCTCTGCCTCTGCCTCCGCCCACGCCCCCGCCTCTGCATCCACATCCGCCGACCCGGCAGGACCGACGAAGGAGACCCGATGACCGGGACGACGACCACGAGCACGCCCCGCCCCCTGGTGGGCATCGTCATGGGGTCCGACTCCGACTACCCGGTCATGAAGGCCGCCGAGGAGGCGCTCGCCGAGTTCGGGATCGACGCCGAGGTCGATGTGATCTCGGCCCACCGGATGCCCGAGGACATGATCACCTGGGGCCGCTCCGCCGCGGAGCGAGGGCTGCGCGTGGTGATCGCCGGGGCCGGCGGCGCCGCGCACCTGCCCGGCATGCTCGCCTCGCTCACCCCGCTGCCCGTGATCGGTGTCCCCGTGCCGCTCAAGCATCTCGACGGCATCGACTCCCTGCTGTCCATCGTGCAGATGCCCGCCGGGGTCCCGGTGGCGACGGTCTCGATCGGCGGGGCACGCAACGCCGGACTGCTGGCGGCCCGGATCCTGGGCGCCGGCAGCGATGTCGAGGCCGTGGCGCTGCGCGAGAAGATGGTCGACTTCCAGACCGAGCTGCGGGAGATCGCGATCCGCAAGGGCGAGACTCTGCGCTCCTCACGCTGAGTCGCTGAGTCGCTGAGCCGAGACGCTGCTGACTCCGGCCGATAGTGACAGGACCTCGACGACGAGATGCCGACGAGGAGAAGGCCAGGTGCCGTTCCGGTGAACTCGCCACGCGATATGGGCAACAGCTCGTCGGGACCGCCGAGCTGCTCCGGATCCTGGAGGGGTCCTCGCGGTATCGTCGAACCCATGAATGACACACCCTCCTACCGGGTCGCCCCGGGGGCCGACATCTCGGATGACGCGACCATCGGCGACGGCAGCTCCGTCTGGCATCTCGCGCAGGTGCGCGAGGGTGCCCACCTCGGCACGGACTGCGTGATCGGCCGCGGCGCCTATATCGGCAGCGGCGTGCAGATGGGCAACGGCTGCAAGGTCCAGAACTACGCGCTGGTCTACGAGCCCGCGGTGCTGGCCGACGGCGTCTTCGTCGGCCCCGCGGCCGTCTTCACCAACGATCACTTCCCGCGAGCGGTCAACCCCGACCTCACCCCGAAGTCCGCCTCGGACTGGGATCCGGTGGGCGTCACCTGCGAGACCGGCGCCTCGATCGGTGCCCGCGCCGTCTGCGTGGCCCCCGTGACCATCGGCGCCTGGGCGATGGTCGCCGCCGGCGCCACCGTGGTCAAGGACGTCCCGCCCCATGCTCTCGTCGCCGGGGTGCCCGCCAAGCGCCTCGCCTGGGTGGGGCGCTCCGGGGAGAAGCTGGTGCACGCCTCGGACGGCACCGACGCCTGGGTGTGCCCCACCACCGGCGAGTGGTACATCCCCGACGACTCCACCGGCGGACTGCTGCTCGCCTCCTCACCGCTGGCCGACGCCCCGCGCCCGGCCGCCCTCACCGACCCCGATGGACAGGATGGACTCCCCGCATGAACAGCGAACTCACGATGATCCCACCGGCGAAGCCGATCATCGGGCAGGAGGAGCGGGACGCGGTGGATCGCGTGCTGGCTTCGGGCATGGTGGCGCAGGGGCCGGAGGTGGTGGCGTTCGAGGGGGAGTTCTCGGCGGCGCTGGCGGGTGGCCGTGAGGTCGTGGCGGTGAACTCGGGGACCTCGGGTCAGCATCTGGGGATGCTGGCGCTGGGTCTGGGGCCGGGGGACGAGGTCATCGTGCCGTCGTTCACGTTCGCGGCGACGGCGAACACGGTGGCTGTGTGTGGGGCGACGCCGGTGTTCGTGGATGTCGATCCGGAGACGTTCACGGTGGATCCTGCGGCGATTGAGGCGGCGGTCACGGAGCGGACGGTGGGTATCCAGCCGGTGCATCTGTATGGGCATCCGGCGCCGATGGATCAGATCGTGGCGATCGCGGAGCGGCATGGTCTGTGGGTGTTCGAGGATGCGGCGCAGGCGCATGGTGCGACGTGGCAGGGTGCTCAGGTGGGGACCTTCGGTCAGGGTGGGATGTTCTCCCTGTATCCGACGAAGAACATGACCTCGGGCGAGGGGGGCATGGTCTCCTGTGCGACGCCGGAGCTGGCGCGTCAGGTGCGGCTGCTGCGGAACCAGGGGATGGAGAAGCAGTATGCGAACGAGGTCGCCGGGTTCAACAACCGGATGACGGATATTCATGCGGCGATCGGTCGGGTCCAGCTGGGCAAGCTTCCGGCGTGGACGGTGACGCGGCAGGAGAACGCGGCGTTCTTCGATGCGAACCTGGCCGGTGTGGTGACGCCGGTGGTGGCTGAGGGTGCCTCGCACGTCTATCACCAGTACACGATCCGGATCGAGGGTGCGTCGGCGCAGGAGCGGGATGCGTTCGCGACCGCGCTGCGGGAGGAGTATCTGGTGGGGTGCGGGGTGTATTACCCGACGCCGGTGCATCGTTTGGCGACGTTCCTGACGGAGGTGGATCTGCCGGTGACGGAGATGCTGGCGCGTGAGGTGCTGTCGTTGCCGGTGCATCCGAGCATCACGGAACAGGATCGGGATCGGATCGTGGCGGCTGTGAACTCTGTGGCGAAGGCGGGTGCGTGAGCATGGGTAGGAATCTGCGGGCCGGTCTGATCGGTCTGGGCATGATGGGTCGCCATCACGCCCGCAACCTCCAGGCCCTCGACGGCGTGGACCTGGTGGCGGTCGCCGATGCGTATGGCGATCCGCACGGGGCGGCGCCGGAGCTGGATGTGCTGCCGGATGTGGAGGCCCTGATCGCGGCAGGTATCGACTACGCCGTCGTGGCGGTCCCCACCCAGTTCCATCGGGATGTGGCGATGACCCTGGCCCAGGCCGGGGTGCATACGTTGGTGGAGAAGCCGCTCGCCTTCGATATCGGTGAGGCCGAGGAGATCGCGTCGGCGTTCGAGACGGCCGGCCTGGTCGGGGCGGTGGGGTATATCGAGCGGTACAACCCGGCGCTGCAGGCGATGCGCAAGCGCATCGCGGACGGGCAGCTGGGGGAGATCTACCAGATCGTCACCCGCCGCCAGGGCGGCTTCCCCGCCCGGATCGCCGACGTCGGCGTCGTCAAGGACCTCGCCACGCACGATCTCGACCTCACCGCCTGGGTCGCCCAGTCGCCGTACGCCTCGGTGGGGGCCACCTCCACGCGTCGCAGCGGCCGCGACGACGAGGACATGGTCTCCGTGGCCGGCCGCCTCGAGGACGGCACGATCACCAACCACCTCGTGAACTGGCTGTCCCCGTTCAAGGAACGCGTCACCGTCGTCACCGGCGAGAACGGCGCCCTGATCGCCGACACCCTGAACGCGGATCTCACCTTCCACGCCAACGGGGAGGCGACCACGAACCTCTGGGAGTCGATGGCCTCCTTCCGTGGCGTCAGCGAGGGCGATTCGATCACCTACTCCCTGCAGCGGCAGGAGCCCCTGGCCACCGAGCACCAGGCGTTCCGCGATGCGATCAACGGGGACTCCTCCAACATCGTGACCATGCGCGAGGGGCTGCACACCGTCCGCACCGTCGAGGCCGTGCTGGAGAGCGCACGCGAGGGCACCGTCGTGTCCCTGGACAGGACCGCGCCAGGTGAGCGCTGACGTCGGACGGCTGGCCCAGGATCTGATCCTCGCCGGATCACGGGCCGTACGGCGCGTCCCCGGAGCCGTAGGCGGCCTGGGGACGTACTTCGTGGCCCTCGACGAGCTCTCGGCCGGGCAGGAGGGCCATGACTGGAGGCGCGACGAGGAGATCCTGCTCGCGCGAGCAGATCGGTCCTTGGAGCGTCGGCGCATCGCGTCGGCCGTGCGGTGGTTCGACAAGGCCCTGCGGGTCGCCTATCACCCGACGCTCCACATGGGCGCCTGCTCGCCCCTGGCCGAGGACCCGACGGCGTTCCTGCGCCCCCTGCGCGCCTCCAGGACCGGTCGGATCCTGCTGGAGACGCCGATCCCCGAGGGGTCGGCGCCCCGACGCCCGGAACCGCGCTCCGGCGAGGGCGGTGACGGCGAGTCGGCGGTCCACCTGTTGGTGATCGCCCAGCAGAACTGGACGTTCCTGCGCCCGCTGCTCGATGCCCTGCGCGAGACGGGTCGCTTCGAGATCCTCGAGTTCGAGGTCGACGGCCTGCCCGAGGCGGATCGGCCTGACCGGGAGCGCATCCTGCGCGCCCGCTACGACCTGGTCACCGAAGGGCGCAGGATCGCGACCCCCGAGCGGCTGGTCGAGGCCTATGAGTGGGCCGACGTCGCCTTCGTCGAATGGGGCCATCACATCCTCAGCTGGATCACGATGCTGGACATGGCCCCGCGCCGCCTCGTCGCCCGCTATCACCGCTTCGAAGCCTTCACCCCGTTCCCGCTGCTCCACGACCACTCCGTGATCGATCGCCTGCTGCACGTGTCCCCGCCGATCCGAGGTCTCGTCACCGCGACCGCGCCCGCGTCCGCGTCCGTCCCCACGGACATCGTGGGCAACCTGCTCAGCCGTGGCCTGGGCACCGTCTCCGACACGCCCCGCGACACCCGGGCCCTCGTCCAGGTGGGATGGAACCGCGAGATCAAGGACGTGCTGTTCTCCCTCGACCTCATCGAGCGCCTGCACCGGGAGGATCCCGGCTACCGCCTCAAGCTCGTCGGACCCGAGCTCCCGGACCTGCCGGAGGAGGACACCCCGTACCAGAGCAGGGTCCGCCAGCGGCTCGCCGCCCTGCCCTCCGGTGCGGTCGAACAGCTCGGCGTGCGCCGGGACGTTCCCGAGATCTTCGCCGCGGCCGGCGTCGTGCTCTCGTCCTCCTTCGGTGAGGGCACGCACGAATCCGTGATGGAGGGTCTGGCCACCGGCTGCCCCGCCGTGGTGCGCGACTGGCCGCACGCCCGTGAGTACGGAGGCGCCTCCTCGATCTACCAGGAGCAATGGGTGGTGCCGGACGTCGAGTCCGCCGCGCAGCGGATCCGGGCGCTCCAGGATCCTGTGCGCTACGCCGAGGAGTCCGCGGCCGCCCGCGACTGGGCGGTGCTGCACCGCAGCCCGGCGAGCGTGGTCGACGGCTACGACCACGCGCTCCGCGCCTCGAGGTGCTGATGACGCACCACCGCTGTGCGGAGCCCCGAGGGGCGGGACGATGACCTGGGTCCTCCCGGTGCTGGTCGCCTGGGCGGTCCTCGCCCTGCCGGGGTATGTGGTGCTGCGGGCGCTCGACGTGCAGGTCCCTGTGCGCTGGGGCTGGGCCCCGGTCGTCACCGTGATCGTGGCCGTGCTGCTGAGCACGCTCTTCTCCGTGCTCGGCATCCCCTGGCATCCCCTGACCGTGGTCGCCTGCGTGGTGATCCTCGCTGCGGCGACGCTCCTGCTCCGACGTCTGCATCGGCGCCGTCGGCCCGGACAGCATCGCAGCGACCCGCCGTCCCGAACGGGCACCCAGAACCCCACGGCGCACCTGGTCACCAGCCTGGGCGTGGTGCTCGCCGGGCTGGCCGTCGTCGCCTCGTCCTCGCGACGGATGGGAGGCATCGACACCCTCCAGGGCGGCTACGACGCCTTCTTCCATCTCTCCGCGATCGCGTTCATCCGGGACTCCGGCGATGCCGGTCTCACCACCGCCCTGACCCCCATCTACGGTGAGCCCACCTTCTACCCGGTGATGTTCGACGCCCTCGCCGCCCTCCTGCCCTTCAGCACGGTGACGAGCGCCAACGCCATGCTCCTCGCGGTCCTCGCCGCCCTGCCGGCCGCGATCGCCGCGATGCTCGCGAGCGTGCTCGGGCCGCACCGAGCGCTCCCGGTCGCGGTGACCGCCGGTGCACTGGCCTCCACGCTGTTCCTCAGCACTCCTGCGATGGCCCTGGTGATGGGCCTCTGGCCGACCGTCCTCGGCGTCCTCTGCCTGCCCCTCGCCCTCGCCTCCGCCCTCCACCTCGCGGACGACCCCCGCCGCACCCCGGGGGTCCGGGCCGTGCTGGGCCATCTCGCGGTGATCGCCGGAGCCGCCCTCGCCCACCCCGCAGTCTTCTTCTCCGTCGCGGTGGTCGCGGGCCTCGCGCTGCTGGTCCGTGGGGCGCAGAGGATCCTGGAGCGCGACAACGCCCGCCGTGGTGCTCTCCAGCTCGCCGCGGCTCTGCTCGCGGCCGGGGCGGCGGTGGCCCTGTCCGCGACGATGCTCAGCGGGATGGACCTGACCCGGCCGAGCTCGCTGCCGCTGGGGGAGGTCGTGCGGCAGATCCTCGTGGACTCCCCCCGGATCCCGGTGATCGGCGACCCGATCTGGCCCGTGGCCGTGGTGATGCTGCTCGCCCTGATCGGGATCGTCGCCGGCGCTCGGCACCGGGACCCGGTGACCCTCACCGCCGGCGTCGGCGCGCTCGTCTGCTTCGGCCTCTCCGTGGCGACCGAGCTGCCCGGCGCGCTCAGCGGGGCGCTGGTCAACCCCTGGTACGGGGCGCGCGAGCGGATCGCCCCGCTGCTCATGTGCCTGCTCGTGATCCTCGCCGCCCGCGGTGTGCTCGCGGTCGTCGCCCTGTCGACGGCCCGAGGCCGACGCACCCAGGCGTGGCTGGCGCCTCTCGCCGTCGGTGCTCTGCTGGTCACGGTGGTCGTCGCGCTCCTCGTCCCGCAGCGGCTGCCTCTGATGGGCTCCCTCGCCTACACGGCGTACGGCGTGCACCTCGCCCCGTACGACACCCAGCGGGAGCGGGACTTCATCGAGCGCACTGCGGCCGAGCTCCCGGACGATGCGGTCGTCCTCGCGGATCCGCGTGACGGAGCGACCCTCTACTGGTCCATCGGCGGAGTCACCACGGTGTTCCCGACCCTCGCGACCCCGCAGACCCGGGACAGCCGGATGCTGGCGGCCTGGTACATGAGGGCCGACGAGGACGAGCGGGTGTGCGCCGCCTATCAGCGCCTCCACCCCACCCACCTGTACCGTGACACGTCGGAGCACTCCGGCGTCGCCCTGAACCCGGAGGCCTCGGCACCGTGGGACGGGCTCCGCGAGATCCCCGACTCCCTGCTGACGCCCGTCGCCGGCGAGGGACCCTATGCCCTGTACGAACTGGAGGCCCCATGCTGACCCGACCGGAAGAGGACGACCAGTGAAGCAGACGCTCAGGATCGTGCGCCGCACCCTCTCGGTGCTGCCGGCGAACTCCCGACGGTTCCTGGTGACCTTCGGCGTCGTGATGAGTCTGCTGGCTCTGCTGGACGTCGTGGCGCTCGGCGCGATCGCCATCGTCATCCCCGGGCTGACCAGCCCTGATCAGTCGGTGACGATCCCGCTCGTCGGCTGGGAGCTGCGCTCCTTCGAGGAGATGATGTGGCTGGTCGGCGTGTTCGTGGTGCTCATCATCGTCAAGAGCTTCCTGAACCTGCTCACGATCCGCATCGCCACCCAGCGCTTCGCGCAGCACGAGGTCTCCATCGGACAGACGCTCGACCGCTCGTACATGTCCGCCTCGTGGGTGGACCGGACGTCGAAGTCGACGCAGGAGATCATCCGCATGGTTGATTCCGGCGTCGCCGCCGTGGTCGCCAATGTGCTGATGCCGTCGATGACGGTGGTCGCCGAGTTCGCGACGATCACGGTGATCGGCGTGGGGCTGCTGCTCCTCGACTGGCAGACCGCGCTCGCGACCTTCGCCTATCTGGGACTTATCGCCCTGGTCCTCTCCCGGGTGATCAGCCCGCTCGCGGTGAGCAACGGCGCCGCCAACCGGGACAACTCGATCGCCGTGGTCCGGCTGCTCGGCGAGGTGCTCGCGGCTCTCAAGGAGCTCACCCTCAAGGGCAACGAGAAGCAGGTGACGGACATCGTCGCCGATCGCCGATCAGCGGCGGCCCGCACCCGTGCCTTCGCGCAGTACTACAACCAGATGCCCCGGTTCGTGCTCGACGCCGGCCTGGTCGGCGGGTTCGTGGTGGTCGGCGGGGCTGGCTACCTGGCCGGGCTGCCGGACAACGGGGCGGCCTCCGCGATGACCTCGGTCGCACTCTTCGCCGTCGCCGGATTCCGCCTGGTCCCCTCGCTGACCCGCTTCCAGGCGACCCAGAACCGCATCCTGACCAACGCCGCCTTCGCGGACTACATCATCGACGACATCGAGTTCGCCCGGACCTCTGTCGAGCGCCAGGACGCCCCGGACACCGCGACCTTGGACAGCGGCCTCCACGACATCGTCTTCGACGACGTCACCTTCACCTATCCGAGCAGGGAGGAGCCGGCGATCCGCGGCGTCTCCCTGCGCATCCCCGCCGGATCCGCCGTCGCCTTCGTGGGCACCTCCGGCGCCGGCAAGTCGACTCTCGTCGACCTCCTCCTCGGCCTGCTCACGCCCAGCAGCGGCAGGATCCTGGTCGACGGCACCGACATCACGACGGTGCTCCGTCAGTGGCGCTCGACCGTGGGCTACGTGCCCCAGGAGGTCGCCCTGTTCGATGTCACGGTCGGTGAGAACGTTGCGCTGACCTGGGATCCCACTGATGTCGACGAAGAGCGTGTGAGCGCCGCCCTGTCCAGGGCGCAGATGCTGGGAGTGATCGCGGACCGTCCGGGCGGCACCCAGGGGCGGCTGGGCGAGCGGGGGATGACCCTGTCCGGCGGCCAGCGCCAGCGGATGGGCATCGCGCGCGGTCTGTACGCGGAGCCGTCGGTGCTCGTGCTCGACGAGGCCACCAGCGCCCTGGATACCAAGACCGAGGCCGCGGTGACTGCCGCGATCCGCACTCTCGGTGGGGACGTCACGACGATCACCGTCGCGCACCGCCTCGCGACGATCCAGCACTGCGACATCGTCTACTACATGTCCGAGGGCGAGGTCGCCGCCTCGGGGACCTTCGACGAGGTCGTGGCAGCCGTGCCCGCGTTCGCAGAGCAGGCCGCCCTGGCCGGGCTGAGCCGCGTCCGCGGCGCCGAGCCGGGACACGAGGAGGACGCGGAATGACCTCGCTGACCATCGTCTCGTTCTCGACGCTCGCGCGAGATCCCCGCGTCCAGCGCCAGATCGATCGCTTCGCGAAGCAGTACGAGGTCACGACCGTCGGGTTCGGTCCGTCCCCGCACCCCGCCGTGCGGCACATCGAACTGCCCGAGGGCACCCGTGCCTGGCCGAGCAGCAAGAAGTACCTGCTCACCCGTCGCTTCGGCCGCGCCTACTGGGACATGAGCGCCGTTCGTGCCGCGCGCACCGCGCTCGAGGCCCATGTCGGCCGGGCGGATATCGTGCTCGCGAACGACGTGAACACCCTGCCGCTCGCCCTGTGGCTGGCCCCGCGCCAGGGCGTCCACGCCGATCTGCACGAGTACGCGCCCCGCGAGAAGGAGCACGTGCGCACCTGGCGCTGGTTCATCGCGCCCTACCAGCGGTGGATCTGCCGCACCTGCCTGCCCCGGGTGGATTCCGTGACCACTGTGTCCCCGGGCCTCGCCGCCGAGTACGAGCGCGAGTTCGGCGTCGTGCCTGAGGTCGTCACGAATGCGGCCGCCTACGAGGACCGTTCGCCGCGCCCCACGGGGGAGCGGATCCGGCTCCTGCACACCGGGGTGGCGCGCGCGAACCGCCGGCTGGAATCCATGGTCGACGCGATGCGCGACGCCCCCGTCGGCATGACTCTCGACTTCATGCTGGTGCCCAGCGAGCCCGGCTACATCGAGGCCCTGCAGGAGCGTGCCCGGGACCTCCCGGCAGTCCGCTTCCGGGATCCCGTCGCGTACACCGATCTGGTGGACGCCGTCGCCGAGTACGACCTGTCCATCGTCGTGTTCCCGCCCACCACCTTCAACCTCGAGCACAGCCTGCCCAACAAGCTCTTCGAGGCGGTGCAGGCCCGGGTGGGCGTGCTGGTGGGCCCGTCGCGGGACATGGCGGATCTGGTGCGCGAGCACGGGATCGGAGAGGTGCTGCCGGGCCCTGACGCGGAGTCCCTGCGCGCCGTCCTACGCAGCTTGGATGCGGCGCAGATCGATCGCTTCAAGCACGCGGCCGACGCGTCGGCGCAGGTGCTCTCGGCCGAGGTCCAGATCGAGGCGTGGGCCCGCGCTCTGGACGCGATCAGCGCCCGCTGATCGCCGCCCGCAGACGCGGCAGGTGGCGCACCGCCAGGGACGCCGCCATGAAGCGCAGCGGGGCCTCGCGGTCCAGCACGAACCGCGGCTCGCGCGGGATGAGGGTCGCCGGGCGACCGTGGCGGCGGCGGTCCTGCGCGGCGGCGATGAGCTCGGTCGC
This sequence comes from Brachybacterium sp. 107, assembly GCF_052379725.1. NCBI lineage: Bacteria > Bacillati > Actinomycetota > Actinomycetes > Micrococcales > Dermabacteraceae > Brachybacterium > Brachybacterium sp. 107. The sequence continues at coordinate 71,725 of NZ_JBQSYW010000006.1, forward strand.
CAGGACCTCGGGGTCCAGGCAGGCGTCGACGAGCCGGCGGTCCGCCCGGGACAGCGGCTCCAGGCAGCCGGGAGCGCGATCGATCACCTCGGCCGTGATGGCCGCCAGATCGGCCCGTTCCTGCGGCGTCCAGATGGACGGGTCCTCTCGGTAGAAGACCGCTCCGAAGACGTGGATGCGCAGGAGCTTCGTGCCGATCGAGCGACGGGCGTCCGCGGACAGCTCCGCGAACCACCCGGCGTCGAGCAGATCCGGGAAGAAGCCGAGCTGCTCCCGCATCGGGCGCACCACGTAGGTGACACGGTCACCGGCGTCCTCACCGATCACGTAGGCGGGGCCGAAACGGTCGTAGGCAGTGCGCCAGGTGGCCATGAGGCGGGTGACCATCGCGACATCGCCCCCGATCGTCGCCCCCTCGACGAGCTCGATCCCGGTGGACCCGAGCAGCGATCGGCGCATCAGGCCGAGCGGCGCGGACCGGTAGCTCAGACGATCGGCGACCAGGTCCACGAGGCCGTGACGCCACAGGCGCGCCGCGGGCGTCGGGACGCCCGCAGCGGCCGATCCCAGGGCCAGCCGGGTGACCACGAATTCCGCTCCGGTGCGCTCCTGCACCTCGAGCCAGGAGCTGACGGCGCCCGGGGCGAGGGTGTCATCGGAACCGAGGATCGCGACGAACTCGCTCCCGCTGGCCCGGATCCCGGCGTTGAACGGGCCCGAGGCCGAGCGGTAGGCGTCCCGATGCTCCAGCAGCCGCACCCGATCGCGGTGCTCCGGTCGGAGCACGGCGGCGATCTCAGCCGCCTCGATGTTGTGGCAGACCACGGTGACACGCGCCTGCTCGCCGTTCCCCTCCAGGACGGAGGCGACGGCACGGCCCACGGGACGATCCGGGGTGTGGCAGGCGATGATCACGTCGACGACCGGGCGTCCGGCGCCGGCATCCGGCAAACCTGCAGACAGTGCGGTCTCTGCGGTCCCTGCGGAGTGGGCGGCGTCGAGGTCGCCGCTGCCGTCGAGCAGCAGCTCGTACTGGGCGCGGTAGCCCGCTGCGACGGTGCGCGTGGAGAAGCTCTCGCCGATGGTGTCGGCGATCTCCTGGGCCCCGAGGTCGCGGGTCCGCTCGTCGACCTCGAGCACGGCGTCGGCGTAGGCCTCGACGTCCTGCTCGGGGACCAGCGAGCCGACCTTCGGCTGCACGTACTCGCCCTGACCGCCGGTGGCGCCGAGCACGACGGGCCGGCCGGCCACGATCGCCTCTGCCGCGGAGACGAAGAAGTTGTCGGCCTTGGTGGGACCGAAGAACAGGTCGGCTCGGGCGAGGGTCGCACGCACCTCGTCGCTGGGTACGCTGCCCGCCAGGACCAGGCGTTCGGAGACCCCGCGCTCCACCGCCCGGCGGATGGTGTCCTCCCGCAGCGGCCCATCCCCGAGCCATTCGAGATGCGCGTCGACCCCGCGCTCGACGAGGCGAGCGAGCACGTCGACGGCCAGCAGCGGGTCCTTGCGATCGATGAGCCCACCGGTGGAGACCAGGCGCAGGGCACCGTCACGGCGATCGCGACGCGGGACGACCTCGCCGGGCTCGACGATGCAGGGGACGATCGCAGTGGGTCGTGCGGCGCGCACCTCGCGGATCGGTGAGGCGAGGAAGTCGCAGACGGCCGTCACCCGGTCGGGGAGGGACAGCAGATGACGGAGCACGGGGAGCCCGAGCTGGGCCGGCCGGGGGAGTGTGGCCGGGGTGGTCAGCGCGGACCAGTGCTCGGTGTGGATCCACGGCACGTCCGGTCGCCGCAGCGCGAGGGGGAGCAGGGAGGAGAACGCCATGGAGTGCACGGCGTCGGCGCCGCGCACGGCGTCCTTCAGAGCGCGGGCCGCCCGCAGCACCTGGTCGGGCCGCCTGGGGTCCATCGGGATGCGGAGCACGTCGATCCCCTCATGGACGAGGCGACGGCTGCCATCGTCATCGGCCGGAGGCACCAGGTGGATCAGCCGCACCTCGGCGTGCCGGGCGATCGCCAGGGTGTCGCGGACCACGAAGGATCCCCGGGACGGGGCGACGTCGGTGGGGAACCAGGTGGTGATGACCGTGATGCGCACGAAGGTCCCTTCGGGACGGGGATGAACCATGGATGACGTCATCGTGCCACGACCACGGCATGCGTCGGAGCGCACCCGTCCCCGCGTACCATGTGGGTGGCCCGCAGGGCCTTCGGCCACGGCCGATCCACGATCCCCGAGGGAGCACTTCGAGCATGCCACGTGCACGTCTTCTGATCATGTCGTTCTCGGTGCTGACGGGCGATCCCCGGGTGCTGCGGCAGATCGAGATGTTCAAGGACGACTACGAGCTGGTGACCGTCGGCTACGGCAGCGCCCCGGCCGGGGTCTCGGAGCACGTCGAGGTGCCCGGCCATCTGGATTCCCTGCGTCCGAGCTTCCGGCACCTGATGGTCCTGTATGCCGCACGCCGCTATCGGCGCGCCTACTTCGGGGCCCGACGCACGAGATTCGTCCTGGACCGGGTGGCCCCGCACAGCGTCGATGTGATCATCGCCAACGACGTGAACGCCGTCCCCCTGGCGCTCGCCCTGCGACCACGGCTCGGTGTCCACGCTGACCTCCACGAGTACGCACCGCGACAGCGCGAGGACGAACGCTGGTGGCGCATGCTGGTGGGACCGTTCCAGGCGTGGATGGTGCGTCGCCATGTGACCCTCGCGGATTCGGTGACGACCGTCTCGCCCGGGCTCGCCGCGCAGTACGCCGCCGAGTACGGGGTCACCGCGAGGGTGGTCCCGAACGCCTCGCCGTTCCGCGGCGACATCGAACCCTCCGCCGTCGGCTCCCCGGTGCGCCTGGTCCATATGGGCTCCGCCGTGCGAGGTCGCGGCATCGCAGAGATGGTGGGCGCTGTGATCGAGGCCGCCGCTGAGGCTCCCGGCCGCCTCACGCTGGACCTGTACCTCAAGGGCGGCGACGCCTCCTACCATCGCGAGCTCGGCGAGCTCGTCGCGGCGCATCCTGACGCCGGCGTGCGGATCTGCGACCCCGTCCCCTTCGCGGAGATCGTCCCCACCTTGGCGGGCTACGACCTGGGCCTGATCATCTACCCGCCGACGAACTTCAACATCGTCCATGCGCTGCCGAACAAGCTGTTCGAGTACGTCCAGGCACGGCTCGGCGTGATCGTCGGCCCCGGGATCGACATGCGCGAGATCGTCCAGGAGCACGGCATCGGCACCGCCGTCGAGGAGGCGACCGCCGAGCGCATCCGTGCCGCGCTTCTCGCCCTCGATCCGGATCAGATCGCGCAGTGGAAGGCCGCTGCCGACGCCCACGCGCAGTCACTGAGCGCAGAGGTCACCTCCGAGCCATGGCGCGAGGCCATCAGTGCCCTCGTCGGGTCGGAATCCTCTGCTGCCTCGGACCCCTCGGAGCGTCGGTGAAAGGTCACAGAATGGACACGCCTGAGCCTGCGCGATCCCTCGTGTCTGGTGCTCTGACATGCGAGGATCACTCCGTGATACGTGAACTCCGATGCCGAGGACGAGCCCAGTGAGCCCCTCAATCCTGGTTCTCTCCCTGTCCCCGATCGAGCGCGACCCGCGCGTGCTGCGCCAGATCGCGCTTCTGAAGGGCCTCGGCGAGGTGCACACAGCCGGATACGGAGCGGCCCCTGATGGCGTCGCCTCGCATCTGCAGATCCCCGACTCTCTCGGTGCCTGGCGTCATAACTACCGTCTCTACTACGCACTTGTGCTCAGCCGTCGACTGCATCAGTTGTATTTCGGTGCGCCATGGGTGAAATTTCTGCTGGCGAACATTGCTCCCGGTGAGTACGACATCATCGTTGCCAACGACGCGAACGTTGCTCCCGTGGCGCTTTCCTTGCAGCCTCGGCTCGGATGGCATTCTGATCTCCATGAATACGCCACCCGTCAGGGCGAGGACAGTCGCACCTGGCGGCGCTTCACGAGGCCGATCAACCGTTGGATGGTGCGCAATTATGTGACTCGCGCTGATAGTGCGACCACAGTCTCCCAGGGGCTCGCGGAAGCGTACCGAGAAGAATTCGGCATAGATGCCCGGATCGTCCCCAATGCCGCTCCTTATCGGCCCGATATTTCGACGCACCCGACAGTTCCCGGACAGCCATTGCGGCTGGTGTACTCCGGTGCGATGGCGCCGAGCAGAAAGCTGGAGAGGATGATCGATGCTGTCGCACTCGTGGAACGACGCGCTCGGGGAAGCGTGGTTCTCGACATGTTCCTGATGCCCGGGGATGCAAAGTATCGGCTGCTGCTTGAGGAACGGGCGACGGCGGCGCCGGGCGGTGCCGTGAGGCTGCGCGAGCCGGTCTCCTTCAGAGAGCTCGTTCCGGCCATGGCCGAATTCGATGTCGGGTTCTACGCCTGTCCGCCCTCGAACTTCAACCAGGAGCGCGCGCTTCCGAATAAGTTGTTCGAGTTCGTCCAGGCGAGACTCGCGATCGTCAGCGGGCCGAGCGTGGACATGGCTCGTTGTATCGAAGAGAACTCTCTGGGAGTCGTCGCTCGCGGATTCGACGTCGAGGATCTCGCTGCCGCGTTGGAATCCCTGACCGTCGAGGCAGTCGACGAATATAAGTCTGCTGCTGATGTCGCGGCGGAAGTGCTCAGCAGCGAGAGGTCGTCAGCGCCATGGCATGACGCGGTTCTTCGACTGGCGCAACGTGACGGTGGCGCAACCGGACGCGCAGGAAATTCCGCCGGAGATGGATCGCAGGTCTAATGGTCCCGGTGCTTTCGGTGGCGATGTCAACTAATGAGGAGATTGATTCATGAAGATCCTGTCCGTCGTGGGCGCCCGCCCGCAGTTCGTCAAGCTCGCCGCGATCGCGGACGCCGCCGCCCAGCGCGACGACGTCGAGCACATCATCGTCCACACCGGACAGCACTACGACGCCGCCATGAGCGACGTGTTCTTCGCCGACCTGAGGATCCCCGCCCCCGACGTCAACCTCGCCATCGGCTCCGGCTCCCACGGCCGCCAGACCGGCGCCATGCTCGCCGGCATGGACGAGGTCCTCGAGGAGCACCAGCCCGACTGGACCCTCGTCTACGGAGACACCAACTCCACCCTCGCCGGCACCCTGTCCGCGGTGAAGATGCACCTCAAGGTCGCCCACCTCGAAGCCGGCCTGCGCTCCTTCAACCGCCGCATGCCCGAAGAGCACAACCGCGTCATCACCGACCACGCCGCGGACCTGCTCCTGGCCCCCACCGAGGTCGCCCGAGCGCACCTCGCCGCCGAGGGCCTCGCCGAGCGCACCCTCGTCACCGGCGACGTCATGACCGACGTGTGCCTTCGCGTCGCCGCCTCCGTCCAGAACACCCCGGTCTCGCTGCCCGAGGGCATCGACCCCGCTGGTGAGTACGCCGTCGCGACCATCCACCGCGCCGACAACACCGACGACCCGCAGCGGCTGCGCGGCATCATCGAGTCCCTCCAGGCACTCGACATGCCCCTGGCTCTGTTCGCCCACCCCCGCCTCGTCGCCAAGGCGAAGGATGCCGGCATCGAGCTCGTCGGCGGAGCCGTCCACGTCGGTGCCCCCGTCGCCTATCCCGACCTGATCAACGCTGTGCAGCATGCACGCGCCGTGGTCACCGACTCGGGCGGCCTCCAGAAGGAGGCGTACCTGCTGGGCACGCCCGGCTCGACGATCCGCACCGAGACCGAGTGGGTCGAGACCCTCGAGAACGACTGGAACCGCCTCGTGCCCGAACCCGCCGACCTCACCGCCGCCGTCATGCGCCCCCGCCCCACCGCGGACCGCCCCGCCCACTACGGCGACGGCGAAGCCTCCCTGCGCAGCATCGACGCCCTGCGCGAGCGCGCCTGATGACCCGCTCGCGCACCGCCCCTCAGCGCGGCCGCACGAGGCCCCCGCACGTCGTCGTCGCGACCCGCGTGTACACGCCGGAGCCGGTCGCGGCCGCGTTCCGACAGGAGGCGCTCGTGCTCGCACTCGAGCGGGCCGGCGCGGAGGTCACGGTGCTGACCACCACCGCGCCCGGCGCCGGGAGCGTCCGCTCACGAGCCCGGAAGGTGTCCCGCTGGCCCGTCAAGCGGGACTCGCAGGGCCAGGTGCGCGGCTATGTCTCGTACCTGAGCTTCGACCTCCCGCTCGCCCTGCGCCTGCTGCTGCAGCGCCCGATGGATGCGCTCGTGCTCGAGCCGCCACCCACCACGGGCATGGTCGGGATGGTCGCAGCGGCGATCCGCCGGATCCCCTACACCTTCTATGCGGCCGACGTCTGGTCCGATGCGACCGACAGCGTCGACGGCGTGCCGACGCTCGTGCGCACCGCCGTGCGCTGGGCCGAGAAGACGGTGTGGAAGCGGGCGGCGCGCGTGCTGACGATCTCCCCGGGGGTCCAGCACCGGCTCGAGGAGCTCATCGGCTCGCGACCGAGCCTGGTGATGGTCGGCAACGGCATCGACACCGACACGTTCAGCGATCAGGGCGGGACCGGCGGCGAGCAGGGCCCGTACTTCGTCTATGCCGGGACCGTCTCCGAATGGCAGGGCGCGGGCGTCTTCGTCGACGCCTTCGCCCGCGTGCGCGCCACCCACCACGCAGCGCGGTTGCTGTTCTTCTCCGAGGGCTCCGGCCGCGATGCGCTCGAAGCCCGGGTGCGCGCGGAGGGCATCGAGGGGATCGAGTTCCGCGACAAGATCCCGCCCGCCCAGGTCGCCGCGCACCTGCGCGGGGCCGTCGCCGGACTGTCCTCGATCACCCCCGGTCAGGGCTACGAGTTCGCCCTGCCCACCAAGATCTATGCCGCGACGTCGACCGGGACCCCCGTGATCCACGCCGGCGAGGGCGCCGCCCACGACCGGATCCGGGACAACGCCCTGGGCTGGGCCTGCGACCACGATGCCGAGCACGTCGCCGCGGCGATGCGTGCCGCGCTCGAGGGCGTCGACACGGACCAGCCCGCCGTGGATCCGGAGCATCTGCGGCGCTGGACGCTCGAGAACGCCTCGCTCGCAGGATGCGCGACGCAGGGCGCGCAGCAGGTGCTCGCGAGCCTCGAGGAACGCCGCTCCTCGGACGGGTGATCAGCGGCAGGATCCTCGCTCACAGGATCGTGCGCAGGATCGACTCCGTGCGGGCGGAGACGGCCCAGCCCCCGCCCGGCGCCATCACTCCGGCGACGAGGGCCATGGCCAGCAGCATCACCGTCGGCGCCAGATCGGTGGGCAGCAGCGCATCCTCCCTGCCGAGCGTCTCCCTCAGGCAGGGTCATAGCTCCCGTCGCCGGGATCACAGTCGATCTGGATCATTCGCGAATGGTCCGTCTCGAAGAGCACGATGCCCAGATCGGGTCCGGCGAAGTTCACGGAGTCGGACGTCGAGTGACGGCTGTACGGCATCCGTTCCTGGTACACGTAGTGGATCCCGTTCTCCTCCAGGACCCGGCACGAGGCCGGATCGCTCGCGGCGTCCTCGGTCGCATAGAGGAGCTGCCGGTCCAGGTCCGTGTACGCCATCCCGGCCACGGGCAGGCGCACGTCCTGGCCGAACATCGCATAGAGGTGAGCGGCGCCGGAGAACGGACTGGCGAGCACGGTACCGTCCTGATCCATCTGCGGGACGTGCTGCTCGAACAGCGCACGCTCATCGGCCTGGAGGAACCGGCCTCGGCCGGGGTAGTCGGCGGCGAGGTTCTTGGCGGCGTCGTCGGAGCGGGTGGGGAGGGACGAGAGTGCCGCGATGACCGCGGCGATCACGAGGATCACCGTCACCGTCACCGTCACCGTCACCGTCACCGTCCGGGCCGGACGGAGTCCGTGGCGGGCGGCGCTCGCAGCGTGGGTAGTGCCTGGAGCGTGGGCGGTGCCTGGAGTACGGGCGCCGTCCTGCGAGCGGACCAGCAGCCGCGACCAGGCCTGGAGGCCGGGCACCACGAGCACGGCGGACAGCATCGCGAGCGGCATCGAGACCCGGTCCTGGCCGCGGTAGTACAGGGTCGACAGGTTCAGCGGGGAGTCGAGCGCCGCATCGAGGTAGATCACCGCGATCGCCACCCAGGCGACGGCGAGCCAGCGCCAGGGGGCCGTGCGGAACGCGGTGACCAGGCCCGGCCACCAGAGCACCGCCAGGACCACGCCGAGGGCCATCGGCCAGACCGTCAGCAGGCCGAGCCCGACCTCGCCGAGGGCGAGCCACCACTGCACCACCAGTCCGCCGTTGAACCCGGTCACCTGCGAACCCAGCGGGGTGTACGAGAGCAGGATCACGGGCAGCAGGGTGAGGACCGGCACCACGACCAGCCAGGGACGTCGCCGCCAGGAGGAGGCACCGGTCACCGCGGTGAGCACGGCGAGCAGGATCAGGGCGGTGACCGCGACGTTCGGATGCAGCAGGCCCAGGCCGGCTCCGGCGAGACCCAGCACGAGAAGCGTCGCCAGGAGCGGCCGCGGTGCGAACCGGGGGAGCAGGGCGCCCCAGAGGGCGACCGCCGCGGCGATCACCCCGGGCAGCGCCGCGAAACCGGACAGGTTCGGGATGGGGGAGAGGTGGATCCACAGGTCCACGGGACTGGCGGGGATCAGCGCGGCGGTGATCGCGGCGGCGAACGACGCCCATCCGGTGGTGGGGAACAGCGCGCGGGCCAGCAGCGCGATGCCCAGGATCCAGGGAATGACCGCCAGCGCCAGGACCGTCCCGTTGAGCAGGGTGGGCGTGGTGACCCCGGGGACCACCGTGGCGAGGGCGTGGAAGGCCGCCGGGTAGAAGGAGGGATCGCCCGCGGAGTTCGAGACGGAGCCCACGTGCAGGGAGGAGGCGTCACCCGTCTCCCGGATCCGTTCCAGGGCCGAGAGGTGGAACAGGGTGTCCCAGCGCTCGAGGATCGCGTCGGGCCGGCCGGCCCGGAACGCGATCGGCAGGAGCGAGACGGCGAGAGCTCCGATCATCCAGAAGGCTCCGCCCGGGACTGCTCGGCGTGGGGCCAGGGCGCCGTCCAGGACCGTGGAGGGCAGGCGGACGCCGAGCCGGCGCAGCCCGAAGGCCACCCCGACGAGGAGGGCCGCGCCGAGCAGGAACGGCAGCATCGACCAGCGCAGCCCCAGGACGGACGCGGCCACTGCGCTGATCCCGGCGATCGCCGCTGCCAGCGCCGGGGCCAGAGCCAGGGCGAGCAGGCACGACCCACCCAGCGCCCGGACCGCGGCGTACCCCGGGAGGTACGCCGCGGCGAGGACGACCAGGATGGTCAGGAGCAGGGAGAGCAGAGGGGTCACCTATCGTCGGAGGGCAGCGCCTCGTCGCGGTACTGCGACGGAGGCACTGCCTCGTCGAGCGCGAGCCGACGTGCCAGGTACGTGGTGCGTTTCTCCGCGGCCTTGGTGCGGGCCTCCTGCAGGGCGAGGAAGCCCAGCAGGACGAGCACGGTCGCGTACAGCAGCAGGTCGGCGCCGCGGCCCACCCCGACCAGGTTCGCCACCCGGCTCAGCATTCCCGGGAACAGCACCGTCAGCACGGCGAACGCCGCGAAGGCGATGACCAGCAGTCGGCGCACCGCCAGCTGCTTCGCACCGCGCTTGGCGAACAGCCACGCGATGATCGCCACGATTCCCACCACCAGCAGGAGCTGGATGATGAAGGTGCGGCTGCCGACGTCGAGTGCGGGAACCAGGGCGAGGATCAGCTCGTTCCCACTCACAGGTCAGGCCTCCTCGGCCTGCTGGTGGGTGGAGGCGGAGCCGTCGCCGAGGACGAGGCGGGGGATGCCCGTCCAGTTCTCGGCGGTGGTGATGTTGCGACCGTCGATCAGGAGCTTCACCCCGGGCACGTCCGCGGCGGTGAGGTCCTTGTACTCGGCGTGGTTGGTCTGCACGATCACCAGATCCGCGGCCTCGCCCACGTGGTACGGGGCCCAGCCGAAGCCCTCGAGCTCGGCATCGTCGTAATAGGTGTCATGGACCGCGACCTCGGCGCCATGCTCACGCAGCGCCTCCACCACGGGGAACACCCCGGAGAACGCGGTCTCCTTCACCCCGGTGCGGTACGACGCACCGAGCACCACGGCCTTGAGCCCCGACAGATCACCCAGCAGGCCCGAGGCCCGCTCGACCAGCTTCGCCGGGACCGACGCGTTCAACGTCCGAGCCGTACGGACCGTCTCCGCATGCGGATCGGTCGACAGGTACAGACGCGGGTAGACGGGGATGCAGTGTCCGCCCACGGCGATGCCGGGCTGGTGGATGTGGGAGTAGGGCTGCGAGTTCGACGCCTCGATGACCTTGTACACGTCGATGCCGTTGTCCTGTGCGAACAGTGCGAACTCGTTCGCGAGCCCGATGTTCACATCGCGGTACGTGGTCTCGGCGAGCTTCGCCAGCTCCGACGCCTCCGGCGACCCCAGATCCCACACCCCGTTGGGGCGAGCCAGGTCCGGGCGCTCGTCGAACTCGAGCGCGGACTCGTAGAACTCGCGGGCCCGCTGCGTGCCCGCCTCGGTCAGCGCACCGATCAGCTTGGGGTACTTCCGCAGATCCTCGAACACGCGACCTGTCAGGACCCGCTCGGGCGAGAACACGGCGAAGAAGTCAGTCGACTCCTTCAGCCCGGAGATCTCCTCGATCATCGGCACGAACCGGGTGCGCAGCGTCCCCACCGGCAGAGTCGTCTCATACGACACCAGGGTGCCGGGGGTGAGGTGCTCCGCCAGCGACTTCGTCGCGGCGTCCATCCAGCCGAAGTCCGGCTCCCAGGTCGCATCGTTCACGAACAGCGGCACCACGATCACGACCGCATCCGCGCCGGGGATCGCCTCCGCGTAGTCAGTGGTCGCGGTCAGCTTCCCGGCCGGGACCAGCTCGGAGAGCTTCTCCTGGAGATGAGCCTCCCCGGGGAACGGCTCGACGGCCTGGTTGATCAGCTCCACCTGGCGAGGATTGGTGTCGACACCGATCACCTCATGACCGGCATCGGCGAACTGCACCGCGAGCGGCAGTCCGATCTTTCCCAGAGCGACGACAGCAGTTTTCACGGCGGGGTTCCTCCTAGTCCGACACCGGGCGCGGTGTCGCATGCACGACGGTGACCGTCATCAGCGGTCCACCGTGACAGAGTATCGTCATCGACCGTTCCGGAGCGTCGTGCTGCGACGCCCCGACACCGTGCCCTGCCCCGGTCGCCAGCCAGAAGGAGAGCCCGTGAGCACCCCCGAGCCCCCGCGCGAAGCAGTCGTCGAGAAGACGTCCCCGGGAGCGGACACCACCTGGTTCGTCGTCCCCCTGTTCAACGAGGGGCAGGTCGTGGGGGATGTCATCCGTGACCTGCGCACCCGGTACCCGCTCGTCGTCGCGGTCGACGACGGCAGCCAGGACGACTCGGCGGCCATCGCCGCCCGCGCCGGTGCCGCCGTCGTGCGCCACCCTTTCAACATGGGCCAGGGCGCCGCCTTGAAGACCGGCATCGACTACGCACTGCGTGACCCCGAGATGCGGCAGATCGTGACCTTCGACTCGGATGGACAGCATCAGGTCGACGACGCCGCCGCGATGATCGCGATGAGGGACGCGGAGCGGGTGGACATCGTGCTGGGGTCCCGGTTCCTGGATTCCCGGACCAAGCCAGGTCTGCTCAAGCGCATCGTCCTGCGGGGCGCGGTCTGGTACACGAACCTCACCAGCGGCGTGAAGCTCACCGACGCGCACAACGGGCTGCGGGTGATCGGCCGCGAAGCCTGCGAGAAGATCGCGATCGAGCAGAACCGCATGGCGCACGCCTCGGAGATCGTCGAGGAGATCGGTCGCCATAAGTTCACCGTGCGGGAGCATCCGGTACACATCCTGTACACCGACTATTCCCGCTCGAAGGGCCAGTCGATGCTGAACTCGGTGAACATCGTCATCGACATGCTCTTCCGCTGAGCCCGCCGAGCCCGACGGGCCGGCGACGGTCGTCGACGGAGCTCAGCGGTCCTGCGCGGCGGAGTGCAGGAGCGCTGCGAGCTCCTCGTATCCGCCGTGCGCGGCCCATCCCTCCGGGGTCGCTCCGTGCTGGGGGTCGCGCAGTGCGGGGTCGGCGCCCCGGGAGAGCAGCAGCTCGACCGCACCGGTGTATCCCCGTACGGCGGCCTCGTGCAGGGCCGTGAGCCCGGCCGGGGTTCGTGCATCGATCCCGAAGCCGTGGTCGAGGCAGCGCGTGATCGCGTCGGTCCGATCTGCCGCCGCGGCGCGCGCCACGAGGTCGGGGTGATGCTCCTGCACCGCGCACAGCAGCGCGGGCGGGGCCTCTGAGCTGGTCGATCCGTCGGTCGTCCTGCTGTCTGGTCCACGGTCCGTTCCACCGGCCGAGCCACCGCCGAACCCCGAGGTCGCCAGGAGCTTCCCGACCAGTCGCTCCTGGTCGCTGATCGATGACGTCGCGGCGCCGGCTCGCTCGAGCAGGTCGGCCACCTCCGGGTTCCCGTGGAGCACCGCCTCTTCGTACGGGGTGCGGCCGACGTACACCGGATGGGTGCTGCGCAGGTCGGGGACCGCGCCGTGGTCCAGGAGCAGCCGGGCCCGGCGGGGGAGCCCCGCGTGAGCGGCGTGCTGGAGCGCCTCGGTGAGGAGCTGACGGGGTGCTGGATGCCGCGGAGCGAGCAGCCGGTGCCAGGGGCCGCCGTCACCGCGTCCCAGGCCCGCCCGCAGCAGCGGCTCGAGGAAGTCGACGTCGTCCTCGGCATGGGCGGATCCCGCGCCACGGTTGTAGATCGTCTGGCTGTCGTTCGCCGATGCTCCCGCCTCGAGCAGCAGCCCGGCCAGCTCCAGCTCCTGGGGATGCGGGGGAGCGCCCTGCTCGCCGCCCCCGAACGCGCCTGTCAGGGCCGTGAAGGGCGAGGGCAGGCCGTCCCAGAGGAAGCCGGAGTTCGGATCGGCGCCGGCTGCGAGGAGGAGGCGGGCCACGCCGAGGTGGTCGATCTGCTCCGCCGCGGACGATCCGGGCGGACTCCCGAGCCGGGAATAGGTCAGGTACAGCAGGGGCGTCCAGCCGAAGGGTCCGTCCTCGCGGTCGACGGCGGCGGGATCGGCGACCAGGATCTCGCGGGCCGCGGCCAGGTCGCCGGTCGCGGCGGCCGTGGCCAGGGTCGCGCGGGAGAGGGAGGGGTCGGCGGCGAGGAGCCGTGCTGCTTCTGCGTGGTCGCCCCGGGTCGCCGACCCGTAGTCCAGGCAGGCCAGCCGGAGCAGCGCGTCCGCTCCGGTGCCGGACGGTGCGAGGTGGGGTCGACGGGTCAGACGGTGCACCTCGTCGATATGTCGCCGCAGCGCCGGCCACGAGCCGAAGCCGTACGTCCGGGCGATGGTCAGCTGTGCGTCGGTCAGCGCGAAGGGACGGTGCGGGGACTCCGCACCGACCGGGTCCGCGGAGTCCACGAGATCGGCGTCGCCAGGGCCAGCACGGCGGGGATCGGGATGGTGGTCCCGCACCTGGGCGATCGCCTCGGGGTCGCCGTGTCCCACCCGGTCACGCAGGGCTTTCGCCTGACGGCGCAGGTGGGAGAGATCAGGATGGTCGGGCAGGTCCAGCTGGGGCATGTCGGCCTCCGCTCCGGGCCCGGTGCCCACTGGGTCGGGCAGGAGGGGAGACGGACGTCCTCGAGCTCGTACCCGGTGCGGGCTGGGCCCTTCCCGTGGGCGGGAGGCGTCACCGGATCGCCTCGCCCCATCCTAGGCGTCGAAGCGCCCGTTGTCCGTCGGGTGCGCGATCCCGGGCTGGGTCCGGTCAGCCACCGTCCGCGGGAGTGGCCTTGGCCGACCCGTCCTTGACGGACTCGAAGAAGGCGGCGATGTCCGCGTCGTCGGTGAGGATCGCGACCCCGGAGTTCCGGGTCTGGTATTCCGGATCGTCGATGGGCATCGCCAGGGTCCCCGCGCTCATGGCGCTCCGGGCGGTCAGAGCCATCCGGCCCACGGTGAAGATGCCGGTGCCCTCACTCGTGACGAGGGAGTCCGAGCCTGCCCCGGCGAGCTTGACCTGGCTGAACGGATTCAGCAGGACGGCCGGTGAGGAGACACGGTCCATGAGCGCGCCGACGAACTGCTGCTGGCGCTGCTGCCGCCCGATGTCCGCGGTCGGGTCGAAGTAGCGAGCACGCACGAAGGCCAGCGCCTGTTCGCCGCCCACGTCGTGGCAGCCCTCGGTCATGGACAGGCCGGACTTCTTGTCGTCCACGTCCCGGTCGATGCACAGATTCACATGGCCCACGGCGTCGACCATGCCCGATACGCCGTCGAAACCGATCTCCACGTAGTGGTCGATGGTGAGCCCGGTGAAGTCCTCGACAGTCTCGACGAGGAGCGGGGCGCCGCCGAAGGAGTAGGCGGCGTTGAGCTTGTAGCCGCCATAGCCGGGAATGTCCACGAGGGTGTCGCGCGGGAGGGAGATCAGGTAGCTGTTCCCGTTGCGGGCCTTGTGCAGGAGCATGATCGTGTCGGTTCGGGCGCCCTCGGTCCCGTCGTCGTTCACGGCGTCGCCGCCGCGCCGATCGGAGCCCGCGATGAGATACGTGGTCCCCTCGGTGTTCTCGATCCCGGAGAGGGCATCGACGTGCTCGATGCGGCTGTCGGCCCACAGCACCAGCCCGGCACCCCAGCCCACCACGACGACGAGGACCAGGACGAGCAACGTCGCGCCGAGCCGCAGGGGCCGGGGGAACCGGGACCGGCGGCGGGCGCTGCGACCGTGCCCCGGGGGCGGGGGAGCGACCGGGTCGTGCCCGGCCTCCTCCCAGGGGGACGAGTCGCTGCGGAACCCGACGGCGGGATCCTCGGCGATCGGGAGCGCGCGGGTGGACGTGGGGCCCGAGGGCCGGTCGGGGGAGTCCGGGCGGGGAGAGCGCGGCACCTGGCGAGCGCTGCCTCCGGCGCGGGCCCTGTGCCCGGCGGGACGGCGTGGCCCTCCTGGCCGCGGGGAGCGCGGGGGCTGGTGATCGCTCACAGCTGTCTCCTTCCCGGCCGGGATGATCTGGGTGCGGATGATCTGGGGGCGCCGACCGTGCGGGGTGCACGGCGGGTGTCGATGATCGGGGGCGTCCGAAGCCGCCTCCGATGTGCACGGCGCTCGCCAGAGTAGCGGTCCGCGGGGCCACGACGGAGCTCGGCGCGGCCGGAATGTCCAGCATGAGCAGAACCTCCTAGGAACCTTCACAGCGCCGTCATCCCCAGGTGTCCTCGATATTCTGCGGTCTCCGTACACTGGGTCACGTGCCGTTCCGCGGCCAACGACCACCCGCAGGAGGCGCTGTGACCCATTCCGCACCCGCAGGCGGCCCGACGCCGCATCCAGGGACCGCTCACCCCGACGCGACGACCGCACGGATCGTCGCCGTGGTCGTCACGTACAACCGAGCTCAGCTGCTCGGCGAATGCCTCGACGCGCTCGATGCCCAGGAGCGGCGTCCGGATGCCGTCGTGGTCATCGACAACGCGTCCAGCGACGCGAGCGGCACGGTGGCCGACGAGCACCGGATCGGTGCGGACGTCGTCCATCTCGGCCGCAACGTGGGTGGGGCGGGGGGCTTCGCCGCCGGGATCGCGCGCGCCCTGGTGCGGCACGAGGCGGACTGGGTCTGGGTGATGGACGACGACACCGTCCCGCGTCCCGGTGCCCTGGCCGCCCTGGTGCGTTCCCTGGAGGCCTCGCCCGTGCGTCTGAGCGTCCTCAGCTCCCGCGCGGTGTGGACCGACGGACGCGACCATCCCATGAACACCCAGCGCACCCGGCTGGGAGCGAGCGCGCAGGAGAAGGCGGACGCCGCCCGGGCCGGGGGGCGTCCGATCCGCACCGCGAGCTATGTCTCGGCTCTGCTCAACGGGCAGGACGTGCGCCGGCTGGGCCTGCCCTATGCCGACTACTTCATCTGGTCCGACGATTTCGAGCACACGGGGCGGCTGCTCCGGCACGGTCGTGGTCTCCAGGTCCCCTCCTCGGTCGTGGAGCACCGCACCGTTCTCTTCAGCAATGCCCAGGCGAACCCGGGATCGCGTTTCTACTACGACGTGCGCAATCGGCTGTGGGCGCTGCTGCGCACCACCTCGTTCAGCCCGGGCGAGAAGGTGCTCCATGGCGGCCGTACGCTGCTCGGCTGGGCCGGTCAGCTGCTGCGGCACCGTGGCGACCTGCTCGGCGTGGGGGCGCGGGGGCTGATGGACGCACTGCGTCGCGGGCCCCGCCCGTCGGTCCAGGTGCTGCAGGCGGACGGCGAGGCCGCGGCGGACGTGCGAGCCATCGAGCGGGCGGCCGGGCGGTGACCGCCCAGCGCGGCACGCCGGCATCGGACCGGAGCACGCCGCCCTTCGTGGTGCTCATGCCGCTGTGGGGGCGGGACGTCCCTGATCGGGTCGAGCTCGCCATCTCCTCGGCGACCGTCGACCAGCACCTGCGCCCCGATCTCCTCCTCCTCACGGTCGACGGACCCCTCCCCGCAGCTCTGGAGGGCCTCGTCGCCCGCGTCGTCGACGGCGAGTTCGGCCCGGCGGAGGTACTTCGTCATGACGCACATCGCGGTGTGGCCGCGGCGCTGCAGGACGGGCTCGAGGCATCGCCCTACGAGCTGGTGGCGCGAGCCGACGCCGATGACATCTGCCGGCCGGAACGCTTCGCCCTGCAGATCCCGCGCATGCGGGGTGATGCCGGGGGGCTCGCCCCCCTGGACCTGCTCGGCGGCTCGATGCGCGAGTTCAACGACCGGATCGCTCCGGGCGACGGCCCGCTGCGCTCCCGCCCGCTGGAGCACGACCAGATCGTCGAGTACCTCCCGCACCACAGTCCGTTCCACCACCCCACCGTGGTGATGCGGCGGTCCGTCGCGCTCGCCGTGGGCGGGTACCGGGTCCTCCCGCTGCTGGAGGACTACTGGCTCTGGGAGCGGATGATGCTCGGCGGCGCTCGCATGGGCAACATCGAGGAGGTCGTCGTCGACTATCGCGTCGATGAGGATCTGTTCGCGCGGCGCGGCGGATGGCGGCTGTACTCGAGCGATCTGCGCCTGCAGCGCCGCTTCGTGATCGACCGCGTCACGACGCCCTGCCAGTTCCTGCAGAACCTGGTGCTGCGTGGCGTCTACCGCTTCATCCCCGGGCAGCTGCGACGAATCGGTTACCGAAAGTTCATCGAGAGTTCGGCCTGAATGTGACGTCCTCGGCGGGCCCGCCGAGGACTCGTCGGACCGGAGGGATGCGGTCCGGCGCTCCGCTACTGTGAACGGGTCCCCAGCGGACCGTCGCCTGCTTCGAAAGGACTTCCTGTGTCGACTCCTGACCTCCTGATCGTGGGTTCCGGCCTGTTCGGTCTGACCATCGCCGAGCGGGCGGCCGTCGAGCACGGCGCCAAGGTGATGATCATCGATCGTCGCCCGCACGTCGGCGGCAACGCGTACTCCGAGACCGACGAGCAGACCGGTATCGAGGTCCACAAGTACGGTGCCCACCTCTTCCACACCTCGAACGAGAAGGTCTGGGAGTACGTCAACCGGTTCACCACCTTCACCGGCTACCGGCACACGGTCCACACCACCCACAAGGGCGTGGTGTATCCGCTGCCGATCAACCTCGGCACGATCAACCAGTTCTTCGGGGCCGCCTACACGCCCGACGAGGCGCGCGCGCTGATCGCCGAGCAGGCCGGCGAGCTCGCGGGCACGGACCCCGAGAACCTCGACGAGAAGGGCGTCTCGCTCATCGGTCGCCCGCTGTACGAGGCGTTCATCAAGAACTACACCGGCAAGCAGTGGCAGACCGACCCCAAGGATCTGCCCGCCTCGATCATCTCCCGGCTCCCGGTGCGCTACACGTACAACAACCGGTACTTCAACGACACCCACGAGGGGCTCCCCACCCAGGGGTACACCGCGTGGCTCGAGCGGATGGCCGACCATCCGAACATCGAGGTGCAGCTGGACACCGACTTCTTCGACACCACGCAGCCGCTCAACAAGGACGCCACCCGCGGGAACATCCCCGTCGTCTACACCGGCCCCGTGGACCGATACTTCGACTTCGAGCTCGGCGAGCTCGGATGGCGCACCATCGACCTGGAGACCGAGCACCTCGATGTGGGCGACTTCCAGGGCACGTCGGTGATGAACTACGCGGATGCCGAGGTCCCCTATACGCGGATCATCGAGCCGCGCCACTTCCACCCCGAGCGCAGCCACTACCCCTCGGACCGCACCGTGATCCAGCGCGAGTACTCGCGCTTCGCGGAGACCGGCGACGAGCCGTACTACCCGATCAACTCCGGCGATGACCGCGAGCGGCTCCTGGCCTACCGCGAGCTCGCCGACGCCGAGCCCCGCACACTGTTCGGCGGGCGCCTGGGCACCTACCAGTACCTGGATATGCACATGGCCATCGGCGCGGCCCTGTCCATGGCCGACAACAAGCTGCCCGACCTGCTGCGCGCGTGACCTGCGGGACCCACGGCCTGCACCGTGGGGCCCATGACGATCGCCGACGAGGAGCATCATGAACGCCAACGCACCCACCCTCACCCCGTCCGACCAGGACGCGAACTCCCGGGGCTCGAGCCCCCAGGACTCGACCGACCCGGACACGGCCCTCGAGGGCGCCCCGCAGCGGCTGCTGCAGCGGCTGATCCTGCCCTACGAGGCGTCCCCGGACATCGTCCCGCTGTACATCGAGGCGGAGGACGCCCGCTCGGGCGCCACCGGAGGTGCCTTCGGCCTGGGTGACGCCCCGACGAGTGCGGCCACCGTGGATCCCGGCGCCGCGGCGCGCGGGGCGGTGCAGGCCCCGGTCGACGTCAGCGAGCTCAGCGACCGGCACTCGGTGCGGATCCCGGCACACTCGATGCGGTCCTTCGGGACGTACTTCAACGCCTTCCCGGCCAGCTACTGGCGACGCTGGACCCCCGTCCGCTCGGTCCGCCTCACCATCCGGACCGCGGGCCGCGGACACCTCATCATCATGCGATCCACCGCCCGCGGGACCCTTCAGCGCCAGGAGTCGCGCACGGTCACGGCAGGCCGCTCCGAGCAGGTCTTCGAGCTGCCGCTGACAGCTTTCGGCGATGGTGGCTGGTACTGGTTCGATGCCTTCGCCGGGGGGCAGGACCTCACCATCCTCGGTGCGGAGTGGACGGCGGACGCCGACCTCGCCCGCACCGACGGCACCTTCTCCATCGGGATGACGACGATGAACAAGGTCCCGTACTGCCTCGACAACATCCGGACGGTCGCGGAGGATCCGAACCTGCGTGAGCTGCTGGACGTGATGTACGTCGTGGACCAGGGATCGGATCGACTGCGCGATCACCCCGAGCAGCTCGCACCGCTGCAGGAGCTCCTCGGCGACCAGCTGCAGATCATCGAGCAGGGCAACATCGGCGGGTCCGGCGGGTTCTCCCGCGGTATGTACGAGGCGGCCACCTCGGGCACCTCGACCTATGTGGTCAACTGCGACGACGACATCGTGCTGGAGTCGGAGTCCCTGATCCGGATGACGACCTTCGCGGACTTCGCCACGAAGCCGACCATCGTCGGCGCCCATATGTTCGATCTCAACAACCGCAGCGTGCTGCACACCTTCGGCGAGGTCGTCGATCCCTGGAGGATCCAGCCGTCGCTGGCGAATCCGGGCGCCGCCATGGGGCATGACTTCGCCCAGGAGCCCCTGCGGTCCACGCCCTGGCTGCACCGCCGGGCCGACGTCGACTACAACGGCTGGTGGAGCTGCCTGATCCCCACCGAGACGGTGCGGGCGATCGGCCTGAGCCTGCCGGTGTTCATCAAGTGGGACGACGCCGAGTACGGCCTGCGCGCGAAGAAGGCCGGCTATCCCACGGTGTCGCTGCCCGGCGCCGGGGTCTGGCACATGAGCTGGGTCGACAAGGACGACCTCGTGGGCTGGCAGGCCTATTTCCACGAGCGCAACCGGATCATCACCGCTCTGCTGCACTCGCCGTACTCGCGGGGCGGCCGGGTGATCAAGGAATCGCAGTTCCTGGATATCAAGCACCTGATCTCGATGCAGTACTTCACCGAGGCCGGGCGTCTGCTGGCGCAGCGGGACGTCCTCGACGGGCCGGAGGCGCTGCACCCGTCCATCGGCACCAAGCTCCCCGAGATCCGGGCGATGGCCGCGCAGTTCGACGACGCGACGTCGAAGAAGGACCAGGACCACTTCCCGTCGGTCCACCAGGACAAGCCTCCGCGCAAGGGGAAGCCGTTCACCGAGCCCGCCCCCGTGAAGCTGCCGGCATGGACGGTGAAGGTCCTGGCCAAGCAGCTGCTGAAGGCGCCGACCTCCCGAGCACAGGAGAACCCGCAGGCTGCGGTCGCGCACCTCGATGCGAAGTGGTGGCGGCTGTCCGCCTATGACAGCGCGCTGGTCTCGAACGCGGAGGGAACCCAGGTCTCCTGGTACAAGCGCGATCCGCGCCAGGTGCGGTCGATGCTCGGCGAAGCCGTGGGGACGCACCTGGAGCTCCACCGTCGGTGGCCCGAGCTGCAGCGCTCCTACCAGCGGGCCGCCCAGCACATCACGTCCTTCGCGGAGTGGGAGAAGACCTTCGCCGCGAACCCGGCGCCGGTGCGCGAGCGGGACCGAGCCGCCCAGGACCTCGGGCCCGAGACCGCCTCCTCGACAGGAAGCGCCCCGGCGTGACCGGGGAGGCCGACGAGCCCCGCACGTCCCTGCCCCAGGTCCCCACCCGCGCCGAGCAGGCACAGGGATGGCGGGCCCCCGGACAGGACGCGGGCTGGCTGAACCCGATCCGGGAACGGTTCCTGCTGCGCCTTCTCGTGCGCAAGGAGCTGCGCGTGCGCTACCGCGGCAGCATGCTCGGCATGCTGTGGAGCTATGTGAAGCCCGCGGTGCAGTTCATCGTCTTCTACATCG
Source organism: Brachybacterium sp. 107 (assembly GCF_052379725.1). Lineage (NCBI taxonomy): Bacteria > Bacillati > Actinomycetota > Actinomycetes > Micrococcales > Dermabacteraceae > Brachybacterium > Brachybacterium sp. 107. Next base: position 92,635 of record NZ_JBQSYW010000006.1, read on the forward strand.
CGCTCGGGGTGTTCCTGCAGCTGTCCAAGGGGACTCCCGGCTACGCCGTCTACCTCTTCAGCGGTATCGTCGTGATCAACCTCTTCGGCGAGGTGTTCGGCAACGCGACGAGGTCCATCACGGGCAACGGCGCGCTGGTGTCGAAGATCTATCTGCCCAGCCAGCTGTTCCCGTGGTCGAGCATGATCGTGGCGCTCGTGCACTTCCTGCCGCAGCTGCTGGTGCTCGTGGTGGGGGCGCTGCTGTCCGGATGGCTGCCGTCTGCGACCTCGATGGTCGCCTTCGGTCTGGGCATGGTGATCCTGCTGGTGTTCACGATGGGGCTGGGGATGCTCGCCGCCGCGCTGAATGCCGCGTTCCGGGACGTCGAGAACTTCGTGGACCTCATCGTCATGGTCGCGACCTGGCTCTCGCCGGTGCTCTACCGCATCTCCATGGTGGAGGAGTCGATCGGCGGCACGATCTGGTGGTGGCTCTATCAGCTGAACCCCCTGACGATCGTGGTCGAGCTCTTCCACGTCGCCTTCTGGCGGTACTCCGGTCCTGTGGTCGAGAAGCTGCCGATGGATCCGACCCTGGCCACACCAGGGGAGCCGTTCGGCCTGTGGTGGGCCGGCCTGCTGATCGCCGTGGTCACCTTCGCCATCGGCACCGTCGTGTTCGAGCGCTCCAAGCGGCGCTTCGCCCAGGAACTGTGAGGGGAGCAGAGCGATGAGTCCGAACATCGAGGACGTCCCCGACTCCGCAGCGGTCCCCACGGACCGCGAGATGGTGCGCATCCAGCACGTGACCAAGGAGTTCTCCCTGCGTCACGACCACTCGCTCAAGGAGCTGGTGTTCTCCGCCCTGCAGAAGAAGAAGCTCGCCGACACCTTCCTCGCGCTGGACGATGTGGACCTCACCGTCCACGCCGGGGAGACTGTGGGCCTGATCGGCTTCAACGGATCCGGCAAGTCCACCCTGCTCAAGACGATCTCCGGGGTGCTCTTCCCCGACGCGGGCCGGGTGATCCTGCGGGGCAGGGTCGCCGGTCTGATCGAGGTGGGGGCAGGCTTCCATCCCGATCTCTCGGGCCGCGAGAACGTCTATCTCAACGGGGCGATCCTCGGGATGAGCCGGGAGCAGATCGATGCGAAGTTCGACGAGATCGTCGCCTTCAGCGAGATCGAGGAGTTCATCGACACCGACGTGAAGTACTACAGCTCGGGCATGTTCCTGCGCCTGGCCTTCTCCGTCGCCGTGCACACCGAGCCGGACATCTTCCTGGTCGACGAGATCCTCTCGGTCGGCGACGAGCCGTTCCAGCGCAAGTGCCTCGAGCGGATCCGAGAACTGCAGGCGGCGGGCCGCACCATGGTGGTGGTCTCCCACGAGCTCGAGATGCTCGAGAAGCTCTGCACCCGCATCGTGGTGCTGCGCAAGGGCACCGTCGTCTACGACGGGGATCCGACCGAGGCCGTCGCGACCCTGCGCGCCAGCTGACCTCCCCGCCCGCCAGCTGACCGCCCTGCCCGTGCCCCCTGTCCCGTGCTCAGGCGGTCCCCGTCACCACCTCGTCGGCCGCCTGACGCTCGGTGACCACCTCGGCCGGGCCGACGATCCCGCCACCGGCGAGCAGGGCACGCAGCACGGCGGGCATCGCGCCGCAGCCGTCCCCCGGGACCAGCAGGCGCGGAGGCGTCGAAGCGGCCGACCCTGACTGCCCGGGGAGCGGGCCGCTCCACGCAGGCAGGTTCACGCCGAGCTGATCCGGATGAGCACGCACCTCGCTCACCCAGTCGTGGGCCAGCGGTGGCAGCTGCCCGCTATAGCGCGGTGCCAGAGAGACGGCTTCGAGCACGAGGAGTTCATCGGCGGACTCTGCCAGGGCAGACTCCGGACGGTCGGTGGCCACCACGCGTGGTGCCGACGGCACGTCCGCCGGGGCTCCTGCGGGTCGCGCCGCCGAGAGGTCGGCACCCTCGGGGAGCACAGCGCCCGTCGAGATCGCAGCATCCGGAGAGTTCGCAGCGCCCTGCTCATCGAGCATCGTGACCTCGGCGCCGAGCGACCAGGCGGCGAGCGCGAGCACCAGACGCTTCCAGTGGGCCGGGAGGTCGAGCACCACCTGGTCCCCGGGGTCGAGGGCGACTTCGTCATGGAGGTGCCCGATCGTCTTGATCACCCAGTTGGCGAGCACATGCCCGGACAGCTCGATACGGGCCGCCTCCCCGTACCAGGCGAGCGCCGGGTTCGGTCCGCTGCGCTCGAGGGCTGTCAGCAGCTGGACGTTCAGGTCGGTGCTCATCGGTGATCCTCCGGGGTCTCGGGCCGTGCGATGTCGATCGCCAGGGTCGGCAGGGGTGCGCCGAGGGACTCCGCGCCCAGAGCGACGCGGATCCTCTCGGCGAGAGATCCGGCCGCGACCCAGTCCTGGGGATCCGGGCCGGCCGGGATGACCTCGATACGTGCGCCGGCGGCGAGGGCGACCGGCGCGGCGGAGCCGACCCCTCCATCGTGGTCGTCCGACGGCTCGGGGAGGGTCGAACCGTCCGGACCGTCCGATCGGTCGGGACCGGAGACGCCCGTGCCTGGAGCGGGCACGAGTCGCGCCACGGCGCGGGGGCCGGGGTCGTCGGACCGGGGGATCGCGGCGACCGCGAGGGCGCGTTCGATCCGTTCGGCGACGGGCTCGGGGGACATCCTGGCGATCGGCTCCTGGTACGGCTCCAGGCCGAGCGCCACCCAGACGGATTCCAGGCTCGGACGGCGGAACCAGTCGTCCTCACCGGTGCGCGAGAGGTCTCGGGCGGGCACTGCGTCGTCCGTGGCGCCGAGCACGCCGCGCACCAGGGCGGCGGGCACCCCGCTCGCCTTGCCCTTGACGAGATCGGCCGCGGCGGCGAGCTCGTCGGCGAGGTTGCGCACGGTGACGGTCAGCGGCCTGCCGTCCGCGTCGACCCCGCCGCGCAGGTCCTGCAGGGAGGCGACACCGGCAGCCCCCAGGGCGATGTCACCCACGCCGACCCGCCAGATCCTCGAGGAGGTGTCCGTCAGGAGCACCCCGACCCGCGCTCCGAGCGCGTCGGACAGGGATCGATGCAGGTCACGCGCACAGGCATCAGGGTCCTCGGGGAGCAGCAGCGGTCCGTCGGGGGCATTGGAGGAATCCACCCCGGCGGCCGCCATCACGGGCCCCGAGGCGATCTGCACCACCGAGGTGACGACGCGGGTGTGTCGCCGCCGCGCGACGGTGCGCACGGCGGCCGCTTCCACAGCGGCGTCGCGGTGCTCGGGCTCGACCCGGAGACCCAGCGCCTTGGAGACGATCTTGGTCGAGACGCACAGCACGTCGCCGTCCTGGACGCCCATCGCCTCCAGAGCGGGGAGCAGCACGCCGGCGAGGTCATCCCCGGCATGGATCTCGCCGATCCCCTGCACGGGGAGGATGCTCACCTGACCCGGATACGCCCCGGACCGCGGCGAGGTCGCGGCCTGTACGGTCGACCGTTCGCCCTCCGCTGCGGTGGCCTGTCGATGCGGTGACGTGGTCACGTGATCCTCCCGGGTCTGTGATTCGGGGCGTTCAGCAGGTGCGACGCGCCGGGCCCGCTTGACGGCCCATAACTACATGCGTGTATTTTAGGGCGGTAACGGGCCTTCGGTGGCCACTCAGCAGTGGAAGGAGAGGTGGCTATGGACGAAGAATCAGTCAACGACGACGCGCGTGCAGAGCTGTCCCTGCTCGACTTCGCCGGGCAGGACTCCGACGATGCCGAGATGTCATGGCAGGAGCGCGCACTGTGCGCGCAGACCGATCCGGAGGCATTCTTCCCGGAGAAGGGCGGCTCGACCCGCGAGGCGAAGAAGGTCTGCGTCTCCTGCGATGTGCGGGCCGAATGTCTCGAGTACGCCCTCGAGAACGATGAGCGCTTCGGGATCTGGGGCGGGCTGTCGGAGCGCGAGCGCCGCAAGCTCAAGCGCCGGGTGGTCTGACATCCTTCCCCGGTGAGCGAACGTCATGTCACTGCTGTCGTCCTGCTGAGCGGGTCGACCCCTGAGCGTTCCCGCAACGCGACGTTCGATGCAGTCCTCGCACAATCCCGACCCGCCGACCGCCTGGTGGTGGTCGCCGGGGCGGATCTTCCTGACGAGTCCCGTACCCGACTCGATCAGCTGCTCGGCGACGGCCTCGTCGACGACGTCAGGACAATGTCGTCCACCGTCGGACGTGCCGGGGCGATGTACGAGGCCCTGGACCTCCTCGACGACGTCGGGCCGGCCGATGACGAGGCCCTCGCGGAGGGGCCCTCCGAGCACGGTCCCTCTGCGCACAGTGCCTCTGGCCACGGAGCCTCCGCCCCGTCCCTGTCGACCACGGAACCTGCCGAGACGTCGGCCCCTCCCGGGCGGCGTGCACGCGCCATCGACACGGTGGCGGAAGAGCGACGCCGCACCCAGCAGGCCGAGGACCTGGCCCTGGTCCCCGAACGGCTGCGCACGGAGCGCCAGCGTTCCGGTCGCCGCATCGGCCGCACAGCTGGTGCGGCGGAGGAGAGCTGGCTGTGGTTCGTCACCGACGCCGGGACCCCCGGCCGGGATGCCCTGGAGCGGGAGCTCGAGATGGCGGCGAACTCCCCGAACACGGGCGTGGTCGGCGCCAAGCGAGTCCGTCCCAGGAACCGTCCTGCTCCGGAGGGCATGCCGCTGGGCGGGGTGCGGGCGGAGGACGAGGCCGGGAACTCCCATGACGAGGCCGGAAACTCCCATGACGAGCCCGGCGACGCGGCCCCGCTGACGGCGGAGAGCGCGGACGCCCTGGTCGACGTCGGCCTCACCCTGACGCACGGCGGGCGCATCATCACCGGGGTCGCTCCCGGGGAGATCGACCAGGGGCAGGCCGACTGGCGTGAGGACGTCCTCGCGGTCGCCCTGCCCGGCATGCTGATCCGTGAGCAGACACTGCGTGACGTGGGCGGGCTGGATCCTGACCTCCCCGAACCCTGGGCGGAGATCGACCTGTGCCGGCGGGTCTGGCGATCCGGGGAACGGGTCGCGGTCCAGTCGGCGGCCCGCGTGGTGTCCCCCCATCCGACGCGTCCGCTGCTGGAGCGCCTGCAGGAGCAGCGCACAGGCCAGATCCTCGTGCTGCTGAAGCACCGCTCCCTGCTCATGGCGCTCGCCATGCTCATCCTCCTGCCCCTGACGACGCTGCTGCGCATGGCAGGCTCCGTGGCGGCGTCGCAGCCGCGGCGTGCCGCCATGGAGCTGCGGGCCTGGGCCGCCGCGATGCCCCGGGTGGGCCGGGTGCTCTCCCGGAGCCGAGCGGCGCGCCGCCGGGCGCGCGTGCCGAGCGGTCGGCTCGCCCCGCTGTATCTGCCGCGCGGCGACAGCATGCGGCGCTGGCTCGAGGACACCTGGACGCGGCTGTTCGCCGACGACGATCATCGACGTCGGATCCGTCGCACCACCTGGGGCATCTCGGGCACTCACCACGGTGTGGAGGATGCCGACTACGGCCGTCACGTGCTCTGGACGGTCGTCGTGGCGCTGGCCTCGACCGTCCTGGGGCTGTTCGCGCTGAGAGGACTCTTCGGCCGCGGCGAGCTCACCGGCCCCGGTCTGCGTGCCCTGCCCGAGAGCTGGGCGGCGTCCTGGGCGGCCGCGTGGTCCAGCTGGATCCCCGGCGGCCTCGGGGAGCGGGGCCCGGCAGATCCGCTGATCCGCCTGCTGGGGCACCTCCCGATCGGCGGCAGCTCCCTCGTCGAGGTCGTCGTGTTCGCCGCCGTGCCGGCCAGCGCGCTCGCCGCCTGGTGGGCAGCTGGCGCGATCACCCGCGCCGTCGGCGCCCGGCTGACCCTCGCCACCCTCTGGGCACTGGCGCCGCCCCTCGTCTCCGCCCTCGCGATCGGCGCGTGGCCGCTGCTCGTGGTCCACGCCCTGCTGCCGCTGCTCGCCCTGTGCATAGGCCGCGCGATCGGTCTGCCCCACAAGGTCTCCCAGGCCAGCGTGTCCGCGGCGGCGGCCGGAGGTCTGCTGCTCCTGATCATCGGAGCCGTGAGCCCGGTGCTGGTGCTGCTGACGGCGCTGGGGATCGCGCTCCTCGCGGTCGCCGTGCCCGGCCGGCGCCTCCGCCTGCTGTGGGTGCTGCTGCCCTCGCTCGCGCTGCACGTCCCCTACCTCCCCGTCTACCTCGGCCATCCCGAGACGCTGCTGGCCGTCAGCGGGGTCCCGCCCCGGGCCGCGAGCGCCGACACGCTCGACCTGCTCTCCCTGTGGCCGGTCGCCCCCGGGCTGCAGGAGCTGCTCGTCCCGCTGGTGGGCACCACCGGTGCTCTGCTGGTGCCGATGCTGCCGGTGGCACCCGTGGTGGTCGCCGCCGTCATCTCCCCGCTGCTCGCGGGGAACGCCGGCCGGGCGGGACGGTTCAGCATCCTGGTGGCCGCCGTCGGCCTCATGACCCTGCTGCTGACCCGCTCCACCGCGCTCGCCGTCGCCGGCGACCAGCTGGTGCCGGCACCCTGGAACGCGCTGCAGAGCGCGATCCTGCTGGCCCTCTCGGTCGGCGCCGCCGCGAGCTTCGACGCCCTGGCCCGACGCGAGGAGGAGGACGGCGGCCTGCGGCGCGCCGGTACGACCGTGATCGGCGCCCTCGTCGCCGTTGTCTGCCTCGCGACGGTCGCCGGCTGGACCCTGGCACTGCCCGGTCAGCTCCGTCTGGACCGCGTCGAGGGCGGTGAGGTCCCGGCCGCCGCAGCGGACCAGGGACGCACCGATGCGCGGGCGCGGGTGCTCGTGCTCGCGCAGCAGGATGACGGCACGATCGAGGCGAGCCTCGTCGTCCACGGCGGGGACACCGTCATCCAGCACGCCACGATCACGGATGCGCGCGCCGTGGACACGGTCCGCTCCGGCGAGAGCATCGGCGAGGACCCCGCCCGGAGCGCCCTGCGCACGTCGGTCGCCACGATGCTGTCCAGCGGGGCGGAGGGATCCGACGCCGGTGAGGCGGACCAGGCGGCGGCCTCCCTCGCGATCGCCTACGTCGTCGTGGAGGGCGACCCCTCCGACCAGTCGGATCTCGTGGACGCGCTCGATTCCTCCTCGACCCTGGAGAAGGTCACCGAGGGTGCTCGGGGCGGCATGTGGCGCGTGCTCGGCACGTCACCTCGCGCCGTGGTCGTCAGCGGCTCGAAACCGGTGGCGCTGGCCAGCGGCGTCATCGACGCGACCGGTCGGATCCCCGCGGACAGCAGCGAGCGCACCGTGGTGCTCTCCGAGCGCGCCGACAGCCAGTGGCGAGCGACCCTGGACGGGACCGAGCTCGAACCTGTCGTCGTCGGCGACTGGGCGCAGGGCTTCGTCGTGCCGTCCGGAGCCGACGGCGAGATCGACATCCACCGCGAGCAGCCTGCCCGGCTGGTCTGGCAGATCCTGCTGTACGCGGTTCTCGCTCTGACCATCGTGATCTCGATCCCCTGGCGCCTGCGCACCCGGGACGCGGAGGAGATGTATGGCTGACCACGATCCGCGGCGCGACCACGATTCCCAGCACCCACCGGCTCCCGAAGGCGGCCCCATGAGCGGCGGCACCTCGAGCGGCGGCACCTCGAGCGGCGGCACCTCGGGCGGCGGGCCCGACGAGCAGGGGCAGGAGCACCCGCCCCTGTCCCGCCGCGAGCGCCACGGGCCCGTGCGTCCGGTGCTGGCCCTGGCGGCCCTGCTGCCGCTCGCGGCCGCGATCGGCGTCATCGTGACCGCGCCGACCCCCGAGCCGACGCAGGTCACCCACGCCCAGAGCCAGTCGCAGCCCGGGGCGAGCACGCTGCAGTGCCCGGGGCCGCTCGAGGTCCCCGATCAGCTGCTCGTCGAGACGGCAGATCAGGATCTGTCCGTCACCCCGCCGAGCGCCACGGTGGGTCTGTCCAGCGTCGCCCTCGAGCAGGACTCGTCGGTGCTCTTCGGGCGGGTCAGCGGCTCCGAGACCCTGCAGGACGAGAACGGCGAGGTGCGCGCCCCGTCCCTCGCCACGGAGGCGGCCGACGGCTCCGCGCTGAGCGAGGACACCGCCTCTGCGGACCTCGGTGTGGGGATCCAGATCATTCCCGAGGTCGACGGCGCCTCCGTGGTCCGGGCCGCGACCTCCGAGGGAGGAAGGCCGGTCACGGACTCCGTGCAGTCCACCGCCACCACCAGCGGTGACTACCGGTCGCTCGCGCTGACCCGCTGCGGCGCTCCCCGGACGGATGCCACGTTCCTGGGGATCTCCACGGCCACCGGGGACAGCTCCACGCTCGTGCTGCGCAATCCGACCACGCGTCCTGCCACCGCGTCGGTGCAGGTCTGGACCGAGGACGGGCCGGCCGCGATGAAGGGCCGCAGCCAGATCGTCGTCGCCCCGGGCGCCGAGGAGCAGGTCCTGCTCGAGTCCGTCGTCGGTGGTCACGACGCCGTGGGGGTGCGGGCATCGGTGCTCGGCGCACCGTTGTCGATGCACGTCCAGACCACCGAGCGCGACGGCCTCACCCCCGGTGGGGCGGAGATGCTCACGCCGCTCCCCGCGGCGGCCGTCGAGCAGACCATGCCCGGGGTGGACGTCGCCGGGACGGCCCCCCAGCTGGTGCTGGCGAACCCGCAGGGGACGGACACCACCGCGTCGGTCGAGGTCTCCGGACCCGACGGGGTCCTCGATGCGGCCTCCCTCGAGGACGTCGAGATCGCCGCCGGCGCGGTGGTCCCGCTGCCGCTGGAGGGACTCGCGGACGGCTCCTATTCGGTCACGGTGCGGTCCGCGGACCCGGTGCATGCCGTGACGCGCAGCTCGGCCACCGGGGCGGACCTGCCCGGCGACACCCTCGGGGCGCCGGTCGACTTCACGATCGTCTCCCCGGCGTCCGCCCTGGTCAGCGCCGGAGTCCTGGCGCTTCCGGCCGAGGGAGGTGCCGGGAGCCTGACCCTGACGGCCGCGGAGGCGAGTGGAGTGACCATCGTGCCCCTCGCCGCCGATGGCAGCGCGGGCAAGCCGCTCGAGGTGGAGGTCGCGAAGGGGGCTTCGGTCACGGTCCCGGACAGCTCGCTGAGGATCGACGGCGCCCGCCCGAGCGCGCTCTCCGTGGTCCCGGACGTGCCGGGTGCGGTGCACGCCGGATGGATGCAACGGGAGGGCGACGGCGCCGGCGGCCTCCTGCTCTCGGCGCTCCCGGTCACCACAGCCCAGCAGACCACCGATCCGCTCACCATCAGGGTGCAGGACTGACAGCGCCGGTCCGAAGGACGTGGAGCTCGGGCCGGCCGCTCGGGTCAGTCCTCCCACGCCGCCGGATCCACGTCCTCGGGATCGATGCTCAGCAGGGAGCCGATCTGCTCGGCCAGCACCTGACGCACCAGCATCTCGGTGTCCTGCTCGCCCTCGCACCGGGTCTGGATCGGCCGACGGTAGACGATCACCCGTGCCGGATGGTCCCGGGACGGCGGCAGGACCCGGCCCAGCAGCACCGTCGCGTCCTCCCAGGGAGCCGGATCCGAGGGCGGGACCTCCTCGACGAGAACCTGCAGGTGGGCGAGGCGACGCGGGAAGCGTTCGGCGAGGGCGGCACCGGCATCGGCGACGGTGTCGTCGAACTGCTCCCGACGTGTGCGATATCCCGGGAGATGCGGGGGGATCAGGTCCCAGCGACGGCCGCGTCCGCGACGATCGCGGCGTCGGGGTCCCGGGCGGGGCCCGGGGGTGCCGGGGAGAGACGACGGCTCGACATCCATGCACCCACAGTAGCGTTCTGTGCCCCCGTCCACGCCGGTCAGGGCGCGGCGTCGACCCATCGTCGGTAGGACTGCGTACACTGCATGACGTGCCAGCTCGTGAATGCTCCAGAACCGCCTGCTCGCGACCGGCTGTGAGTTCGTTGACCTTCGTCTACGCGGATTCCACCGCGGTGCTGGGCCCCCTCTCGCGGGACAGCGAGCCCCATGCCTATGATCTCTGCCGCGACCATGCCAGCCGCATGACCGCCCCTCGGGGCTGGGAGCTGCTGCGCGTCGCCGGAGGCGAGGAGGCCAGCGACGACCTGGTCGCTCTCGCCGATGCCGTACGGCCCCGACCGGCTCCGACGGACGAGACCGGACGGAGCCCGGGCTCGTCCGCTCCTCGTGCCCCGCACCGTCGGCCCGACGACTCCGAGCCCGGCCGCCACCTCCATGTTCTCAGGAGCACGAATGACTGACCCCGCGCCATCCCCTGTGGGCGCTGCTCCGGCTGCGGCCGGTGACGGCTCCCTCTCCGCGATCGTGAAGGCCTACGACGTGCGCGGCGAAGCCGGGACGCAGCTGAGCGTCGACGTCGCCCGCGCCCTCGGAGCGGCTTTTGCGGACTTCCTGGAGTCCCAGGAGCTGATCGTGGCCCATGACATGCGCGTCAGCTCCCCGGAGCTCTCACGTGCCGTCATCGAGGGCGCGGTGCGCCGCGGGGCGATCGTGGCCGATGCCGGGCTCTCCTCCACCGACCAGCTGTACTGCGCCGCCGGGCTGCACCGTGCGGCAGGGGTGATGATCACCGCCTCGCACAACCCCGCCTCCGACAACGGTCTCAAGCTGTGCCTGCCGGGCGCCCGACCGATCAGCCGCGGCACGGGCCTGGACGAGATCCGTCGCAGTGCCGAGGCCTATCTCGCAGCCGGGGAGATCCCGGAGAGCGGGCAAGGGCGCGCGGAGCCGCTGGACACCCTCCCGGATTACGCCCGGACCCTCCATGAGCTGGTCGAGATCCCGACCCGCCGGCCGCTGCGGGTCGTCGTGGACGCGGCCAACGCGATGGCCGGGCTCACCGCCCCCGCCGTGCTCGGGTCCCTGGAGCAGCTCGAGCTGATCCCGCTCCACTTCGACCTCGACGGCACCTTCCCCAACCATCGTGCCGACCCGCTGGATCGCGATACCCTTCGTGATCTGCAGGAGGCGGTCGTCCGTGAAGGGGCGGACCTCGGTCTCGCCTTCGATGGTGACGCCGACCGCTGCGTGACGGTCGACGAGACCGGCACCCCGGTCCCGCCCTCCGCGGTGACCGCGCTCATCGCGCGCCGCGAGATCGCACGGGCGCGTGCCGCCGGCCAGGAGCGGCCCGTCGTGGTCGCGAACCTGGTCTCCTCCCGCCATGTCGCCGAGACGGTGCTCGAGGCCGGGGGTGACGTGGTGCGCGCGCCCGTGGGCCACTCGCTGATCAAGGCGATCATGACCGAGAACGACGCCGTCTTCGGCGGTGAGCACTCCGCGCACTACTACTTCCGGGACTTCTTCTCCGCGGACTCCGGGATGCTTGCGGCGCTCCATGTGCTCGCGGCGCTCGCCGAGACCGACGGGTCGCTGTCCGCGCTCGTCGCGGAGCATGATCCGTATCCCTCCAGCGGGGAGATCAACTCCCCGGTGCACGATGCCGAGTCGGCGCGGGGCCGGGTCCGCGATCATGTGACGTCGCTGCCCGCCGCGCGGATCGACGAGCTGGACGGGCTGACCGTCGTGCACTGGGACGAGGACCTCGCCCCGGAGGGTCGCTGGTGGTTCTCGCTGCGCTCCTCGAACACCGAGCCGCTGCTGCGGCTGAACGTCGAAGCAGAACAGAGGACCACCATGGCCCGCATCCGGGACGAGATCCTCGCCATCGCGCGGGATGAGCACGCCGCCGAGCAGGCGGAGGTCGAGTTGGCGGCTTCGGAGGTCGAGCAGGCGGAATCGGGGGCAGAAGCCGTCGAGCTGCCTGCCGGTGCCAGCGGCGCCGACGTCCCCAGCTGGGTGCGTTCTCGCCTGTGCTGCCCTGACTGCGGGGGAGAGCTGCGGGACGTCGAGGCGGCTCTTCAGTGCACGGACTGTGCCCGTCGGCACCCGGTCGAGGGCGGGATCCCGGTGCTGATCGCCGGGCGGCACGACGTGCCGACAGCCTGAGACGAGGCGTCCGAACTCCTGCTGGCGGTGTCGGCTGCACTGACGGCCCGGGGATGCTGTGCCGCTGAGAGCCGCTGTCCGGAGCGGATCAGGCGGAGAAGCGCACCGCGCGCACTTCGGCGGCGAGATCCTCCTGGCGGTCCTGCGCTCGGCGCAGCCGATCCTCGTCACGGCGGGATCGCTCGGCGATCACCGCGGCCAGGAACTCCTCGGGCACCGTTCCGGGCGGCGGAGCAGGCGCGACGTGGGGGAGCGTGCGGCGCAGCAGGTCCCGGGAGAGCTGACGGCGCGACTCCGGATTGATGCTGGCGGCCCGCGGCAGGAACGAGCGGATGTCCTGCATGAGGGTGAGCGGGAGCCGGCCCACGTCGGCGGCGGCCGCCCAGTCCCGCAGGCTCGCAGGGACCTCTGTCCGCCTCGGCTCGATCGCCGCCATGCGTTCCTGGATCACGAGGGTCCCGGCCAGCAGATCTCCCAGCCGTCGTGACTTGCGGTCGATCACCGCGCAGGTCAGCGCGACGGCTCCGGCGGTGGACCAGATCTCCAGCATCGCCATCACGGCGCGGATCAGGCTCTGGCGCCCGTGGACGGGGCCGCCGTCGTCCCGCACCACCCGCGTGCCGATCACGAACCGACCCACCGATCGACCGTGCAGGAGCATCTCGCACAGCACCGGGTACCCGACGTAGGCGGCCACGGACACGGCCACGATCGCGGCGGCGATCAGCCCCTCGTCGAGATCCGCGCGCGCCGCCGTCCACGCCACCGCGACGGTGCAGGAGATGAGGATGCCCAGCTGCAGCACGCCATCGATCGCCGCGGAGAGCATGCGGGCCGCGAAGGAGGCCGGACGCAGCTCCAGGAGGACAGCATCCCCGGTGATCAGCGCGTCACGGTCGGTGCGCGCCGAGACCAGCGCAGCGGTGCCCATCGTTGCCATGACCCCATCCTGTCAGCCGACACCTTCCGCGGTCAGCGCCGAGCGTCGGCTTCCGGCGCGGCGGGCTCCGACTTTCGTCGGCGGTGCGACGGCGGGCGTGACCTTACGCTGGGTTCGTGGACACCGACGCATTCATCGCCGTGCACCGCCCCCAGTGGGAGCGGCTCGCGGAACTGACCCGGACGCGCACCCTCGACGCGCAGGGGATCGACGAGCTGCTGGCTCTCTACCAGGAGACGTCCACCCACCTGTCGACCGTGCGCTCCACCAACCCGGATCCGGCGCTCACGGCGAGGCTCTCGCTGCTGGTGCATCGGGCGCGCCTGCGGATCACCGGGGCGCGCATCCCGCTGTGGAAGAACGCGCGCACCTTCTTGTGGGAGGACCTTCCCGCCGCCCTGTACGAGGCACGCTGGCCGGTGGCGCTCTCCGCCGCGATCTTCCTGGCCTCGGCGATCGTCACCGGGGTGTACTTCGGGACGGATCCGGTGGCCCGCGGCCTGGTGCTCCCTGAGGCGGCCCAGCGCTCCCTCGCACAGCGGGACTTCGTCTCCTACTACTTCGAGGGCGAGGCCACCGGCTTCGCCGCCCAGGTCTGGACGAACAACGCGTGGATCACGGTGCAGGCCGTCGTGTTCGGCGCGACAGGGATCTGGCCGCTGATCATGCTCGTGCAGAACGGGTTGAACGTCGGGCTCTCCGGTGGCGTGATGGGCGCCTACGGCGGGCTGGACACCTACTTCGTCTACCTGCTGCCCCACGGTCTGCTGGAGATCACCGCGGTGCTGGTCGGTGCAGGCGCCGGGCTGCGCACGTTCTGGGCCTGGGTGCGGCCCGGCCCGCTCCCTCGGCTCTGGGCGCTGTCCCGGGCGGCCCGGTCCCTGGTCACGGTGGCGATCGGTCTTGTGCCGGTGCTGCTGATCTCCGGCTTCCTCGAGGCCTTCGTGACTCCGAGCGGGCTTCCCCCGGCGGTGAGGATCGGCCTCGGCGTCATCGCCTGGGCGGCCTTCATGGTCTTCTTCCTCGTGCGCGGGCGTCAGGTGCATCGCCTCGGGATCACCGGCGACCTCTCCGAAGAGCTCGTGGGCGATCGCGTGGCCACCGCCGGCTGAGGGGCGGGTCGGGCGGGTCGGGCAGTCGGCCGAGCAGTACGTTGTCCTCGCAGCCAGCGCCGTACCCTGCAGGGATGAAGGCCAGCAGCTCCGACCGGAACTTCACCCAGTACAACGCCGCGCAGGAGGGCAGGGACGTGCGCCCTCTGGCCCGCGCCGCCGTCGCCGCGGCCCGGCCCACGGGCGATGCGACGCCGAAGAGCGTGCCAGGGCCGACGGATGTCCCGCGGTCGACCGGGGCGAGATCCACGGACGCGGTGGGGGCACGGCGCGTGGCCATCGAGCTCGGGTGCGGCCGAGGAATCGAGACCCGCTATCTCGCGGAGAGCGGGTACACGGTTCATGCCTACGACATGGATCTCAGCGTGGTGCCGGAGATGGACGCGCTGGCCGCGGATCTCCCCGTGAAGCACACGACCGTGGATCTGGCGGAGATCACCGTGCTGCCGTCGGCGGATCTGATCCTGGCCTGCGCCACCCTGCCCTTCGTACCGCGGGCGAGCTTCAATCGTCTGTGGCAGGCCATGCGTGACGCGCTGCGGCCGGGAGGGATCCTCGCCGTGGATCTCTTCGGCGACCGTGACGACTGGGCCGGCATCGACGGCACGTTCCTGGCCCGCGCAGACGTCGAGACGCTGCTCGAGGACGTCGAGGTGCTCTCCCTGCAGGAGGGGGAGCGCGATGGTGCTTCTCTCCAGGGCCCGAAGCACTGGCACACCTATCAGGTACTCGCACGGAAGCGCGAGCACGGGTCGCTGGCCTGAGCAGCACTGGAGAGCGGAGTGCGGAGTGCGGAGAGCGGAGAGCTCAGAGCCTGCCGGCGGCCTTCAGGGCGAGGTACGCATCGGCGAGGGCCTGCGGGGCGCTGTCCGGCGGGGCGTCGACGACATGGGCGCCCACCCGTTCGAGGGTCCGGGAGACCCCGGCCCGCTCGGCGCGAGCCTTCTCCGCGGCGGCCGCACGGTAGACGTCCTCGACATCGCTGCGATCCGCGGCGAGCTCCTCGAGGGCAGGATCTGCGACCGAGGCGACCACGAGCGGATGGTCCTTGGCCAGGCGCGCGGCGACCGGGAGCAGTCCCGTATGCACGACCGACGCGTCCACCGGGGTCACGAGCACCACGAGGGAGCCGCGCCGGGCACGGTCGGCGATGACCCCCGCCGCGAGGTCCCAGTCGGTCTCGACGAGCGCAGGGTGCACCGCGGCGGTCGCGGTGACCATGTCGTGGAGCACCTTCGTCCGGGTCGAGCCGAGCACGGAGACGTGCGGGATGCGGTCGATGCACAGCAGATCCACGCGGTCCCCGGCCTGCCCGGCGAGCGCCGTCAGCAGCAGCGCGGCATCGAAGGCGGAGTCCAGGCGGGTGGCGTCGCCGAGTCGGCTCGCCGAGGTGCGGGAGGTGTCCACGACGATCAGCACGTGCCGATCCCGCTCGGGCCTCCACGTGCGCACCACGACGCTGCGGCGGCGGGCGGTGGCACGCCAGTCGATCGAGCGCACGTCGTCGCCGTCCACGAAGTCCCGCAGCGAGTCGAACTCGGTGCCCTGGCCGCGCTGGTGGATCGCCGCCAGGCCCTCGATCTCCCGCAGCCGCTGCACGCGGGAGGGGAGGTGGCGACGCGATCCGAAGGGGTGCAGGGCGAGCAGGCGTCCGGGGGCGTCGGCCGACGTCGTGCGCCGTGCCAGGCCCCACGGGCCGCACGAGGCGACCAGGAGCGCCCGTGAGCTGTGCTCGCCGCGTCGAGTGGGCGTGAAGTGCTGGCCGATCGCCCGACGCTCGTGGGCGGGGACCCGGATCGTGGAGCGCTGTGCGGCGAGACCGGCAGTGGGGTTCCAGGCGTCGCGCACCTCGAGGCGCGCGGTGCGGGCGGTGGTGTTGGTCAGCAGCACCCGTCCGGTGACCTCGTTGCCCAGTCGCACCTGGACAGGCGCCTCGCGACGCACCCGGATCGCGGTCGGGGCGGGCGCCGCGAAGGCGTCGGCGAGGACCACCAGTGCCCAGAGCGCGAACAGGACCAGCAGCATCCACCAGCTCGGCCAGAGCACGACAACGGGCAGGGGGATCAGCGCGGCCAGGGCCGCGCGCGGGGTCAGGGAGATCCTCATGGCACGGCGCCTCAGCGCGGCACCGGCACGGAGGCGAGCGTCGCCGCGAGCACGGACTCGACCTGGGTGCCCTCGAGCTCCGACTCGGTGGTCAGGCGCACCCGGTGCGACAGGGTGGACGGTGCCATGGTCTTCACGTCGTCCGGGGTGATGAAGTCGCGACCTGTCAGGTAGGCCCAGGCCCGGGAGGTGCGCAGCAGCGCGATCGCACCACGGGGCGAGACGCCGAGCGACAGGCTGGGGGAGCTGCGGGTGGCCCGGCACACGTCCACGATGTACTGCACGACGGGATCCTCGGCCATGACCTGGGAGACGTCCTGCTGGGCGCGGTGCAGCGAGGGGACGTCGACGACCGGTCCCAGACCCATCGCGGCGAGGTCGGACGTGTCGAAGCCGTCCGCGTGACGGCGCAGCACGTCGATCTCCACGTCGCGGTCCGGCAAGGGCATGACGGCCTTGAGCAGGAACCGATCCAGCTGCGCCTCGGGCAGGGTGTAGGTGCCGTCGAACTCGATCGGGTTCTGGGTGGCGATCACGAGGAACGGATCGGGCAGAGGGCGGCTCGCACCGTCGACCGTCACCTGCCGCTCCTCCATCGCCTCCAGGAGGGCCGACTGGGTCTTCGGCGGGGTCCGGTTGATCTCGTCGGCCAGCAGCAGGTTGGTGAACACCGGACCCTCGCGGAACACGAGATCGCTGGTGGTGTTGTCGTAGATCAGGGAGCCGGTGATGTCGCCGGGCATCATGTCCGGCGTGAACTGCACGCGGCGCATCCGCACGTCGAGCGCGGCGGCCAGGGACCGCACCAGCAGCGTCTTGGCCACGCCCGGGACGCCCTCGAGGAGCACGTGCCCGCGGCACAGCAGCGCCACGACGAGGCTCGTCACCGCGGCATCCTGGCCGACGACTCCCTTGTGGATCTCCGTGGAGAGCCCCTGCAGATGGGTCCGGGTGTCCTGGTCGACCGCGTCCTGCGGCGTGGTCGTGGCACCACTGGGGGCGCTGCCGGGGGTGCTTCCGGGCATGGCGTCCGGGGCGGCACCGGGGGTGGTGTCGGTCATCGGTCGATCTCCTTCTCGAGGCGGTCGAGGTCCTGTGCGAGTCGCACGAGGTCCTCGTCGGTGGTGACGGGGGTGGGGCCGAGCAGCGTGCGCAGCTGCTCGGGGGAACGGTCCGTGTGCGGCGCGAGGGCCGCCAGCAGACCGTCGAGGGCGGATTCATGGCGCAGCCCGAGCCGGTCGGCGAGCCGTGTCGACGTGGCGGATCGCAGAGAGGTCGCGGCCGCGTCCCGGGCATCGGACCGCTGGAGCAGACGGGCCCGACCCAGCACGAGCTCCTGGGGCCGCACGGTGACGGGCAGCGGCTCGACGACCACCGGACCGAAGCGCCGTCCGAGCGCCACCACGGCGATCAGGCCCACGGTGAGGATCCACAGCGTGACCGGGCCCGCCCAGTCCGGGAGGTAGCTCACGAGGGACATGCTGCTCGAGCCCATCGGATCCCCGGCGGAGGGGACGTACCAGGTCAGCTCGCCGGACTCGCCCAGCACGTTCAGCACGAGCGCGGAGTTGTCGGCCTCGCCGATCCCCTCGTTGGTCAGCAGGTCGGCGCTGCCCAGCACGATGACCCCATCCTCGGCGGCCACCAGTGCTCCGTCGCCGGCGTCGAAGCATCCGTCGGCCTCGTCGGAGGTGCGGTAGAGGCTCGAGGGTCCGCGCAGGCCGCCTGATCCGGGCACGTGCACCTGCCGTGCGCCGTGGGCGAGGTCCCCGCACCCGGGACCCGCGGGCAGATCCGTCGTCGAGCGGACTGCTCCGGTGGGGCTGATCGCGGTGGTGAAGTACGACAGCGTGACGAAGTCGGGCTGGACGAGCACGAGCTGCCCGCCGTCGGCCTCCTGCGCCTCGGCGAGAGCGGTGAGCTGCGTGCCCGAGAGGTCGCTCGGAGCCGTCACCAGCACGGTCCGGCCGGCGTGCAGCGCCTCGACGGCATCGTCGGTGTGGCGACCGACCTGCACGTCCACCCCGAGATCCGTGAGCACCTCGACCGTGGCCTTGGAGCCCTGCCCGGTCGGGGCGTCGGGCTCGAGGGGGCCGTCACGGTAGAAGCCACGGGCGACGGAGGCGAGGACCGCGGCGAGCACGGCGATCACGACGAGGACGGTCAACCAGGGGCGCCGGCCCGTGGCCGCGGGATCCGCAGCAGGCCGCCCGGGTGCCCGCCGTCCCTCCGGCGGGGACGACGGTGGTGTCGGAGCGGGGCCTGACGTCGTCGCGGCGCTCATCTGCTGGTCCCGGACCGGGATCCGGCGGTGTCGACGGCTGTGTCGGCGGCGGTGAGATCCGGGGCGGATTCGGCGATGTACTGCGCGAGTCGCAGCAGGTCGTCCGCCTGCTTCTCCGTGGCGTGCCGGGGGGAGTAGGCGGCGGTGTCGAAGGCCGTGGCCCCACGTTGGAGGCGGCCGCGCAGGTCCGGGTAGGAGAGGGCGGCCCGCTCGGCGGCCTCATGGGCGGTCAGGCCGGCCGAGACGTCCAGCAGGGTGCGTTGGTCGAGGTCGCGCACGAGGGAGCGCAGGGCGAGCACCGCGCCGTCGTCGAAACGTCCCGCCGCGATGGCGCTGCGGGACCCGTCGCGCAGCTCGGCTGCGGTCAGCACGGGATCGGCGTCGAGCTCGGGGGCGACGGCGAGGGAATGGCTGCGACGGATCATGCCGGTACGGCGCAGCACCAGGAACGCGACCGCCAGCAGTGCGAGGAGCAGGAGCACGGCGATCCCGGCCTGAGCGGCCGAGGAGCCGTCGATCCCGTCCACAAGGTTCATGTACCACCGTTCGATCACCCCGAGCAGCCAGTCCACGAAGCCGGGGGAGTCGTCGTACTCCGCTTTGGACAGCTCGTCGAGGATGCGCGAGCGCGCCTCGTCGGGATCCAGGGGAGGAGGGCCGGCGGGACTCATCGCGCGCCGTCCGTGGACCAGTTCTCCCGGGCCTGACGCGTCAGCTCGATGTCCCAGGCCTCGTGGCGCATGCGGTTGTCCGCGTAGAGGGCGGCGAACCCGGCGCAGAGGAACGGGGACAGCAGCACGTACGCGACGAAGCTGCCGAGCAGGGAGAGGACCGTCAGCACGATCATGCCGACGACGAGGGCCTGCCCGGCTGTGGCCAGCAGGATCGCCAGGTACGCCACGGTGGCGACCATGCCGAAGACTCCGGAGACCACCTGGACGGCGACGGCGTAGAGCACGTACAGGAGCAGCCCCACGCCGAGCACGCGCCACAGCTTGCGACCGCGGGTCATCTGGAAGGAGCGTCGGATCGCGCCGAGGATCCCGGTGCCCTCGACCACGAGGGCGGGGATCGCGAGCAGCATGCGCGCCCAGATCCAGATCGCGGCGAGCACCCCGATCACCAGGCCGACGACGATCGCCCCGATGGTGAGGACGCTCGGTTCCTGGAGGAGGACGATGGGCAGGACGCCGAGCGCCGTGGGGACGGCGAGGACGAGGAGCTCCAGCAGCCCGATCAGGATGCTCACGCAGATCGCGGGCACTGCCAGCCGCCGCGCCAGGGCCCACATCTGCGAGGTGGAGACGCTGCGCCCGGTGGCCTCGCCCATCGCGACCGCCGTCAGGGCGACCGTGACCAGCGAGGCGGCGACCATCGTGATGACCCCGGTGATCGCGGAGGACCCGACGGTCAGCAGGATGTCCGAACCGGAGAAGAGCGAGGCGGACGTGGGCGCTTCGGGATCGTCCATGATCGCCTGCATGTCGCCGATGAAGGGGATCATCCCGGCCCCCGTCGTGACCATCATGATCGCGAAGGCGATGCCGTAGACGATCGCCGCCAGGCCCAGCACGGTCCGTGCCCGCAGGCGGTAGATGCGCACGGCGGCGCCGAGCACCTCCCCGAGTCCCAGCGGACGCAGCGGGAACAGCGGAAGATCCTGCACGAGCTCCCGGCGAGGCCCGGCAGGGGCAGAGGGGCCGCCGTTCCCCGAGTCGCCGTTCCCCCAGGGGTCGCCGTCCGAGGGGCCTGTGGGAGGCAGGTCGGTGCTCTCGGTCGACCCGGGTGCGATCCAGCCGGTGCTCATCGGTCCTCCTGCGTGTCATCGTGCTGCGTGTCATCGTGCATCTCGTCCAGCCCACGGTCCGACGGGGTCGGCGACTGCGATTCGATGTCGTGGAGAACAACTTACGGACCCGGAGGGCTTTCACCGATCCGACGAACGTCGATGACCGTGCATCTTCCGGACACCCCCGCAGGGAGCGGATGCGAGGAAGCAGCTCCCAGCGGTGGCACAATGACTTCCATGACGACGCCTTCACGGATTCTCGTGGTTGATGATGACCAGGCGATCGCCGAGATGGTCGGGATAGTCCTGCGCGGCAAGGGCTATGAGGTGGCTACCTCGCCCGACGGCGCCTCCGCTCTGGAGACGTTCCCTCGACTGCGACCGGACCTGGTGCTCCTCGACCTCATGCTCCCCGGCATGGACGGCATCGAAGTATGCCGTCGGCTGCGCCGGGAGTCCGGCGTGCCCATCATCATGCTCACGGCCCGCACCGACACCGCCGACGTGGTGGAGGGACTCGAGGCCGGGGCCGACGACTATCTCACCAAGCCCTTCGAGCCCGAGGAGCTGGTGGCCCGGATCAAGGCCCGTGTGCGCCGGGTCGACCCCCCCACCACTGAGCAGCTGGCGATCGGTGACCTGGTCATCGACGTCGACGGCCACGAGGTGAGCCGCGACGGCGAACTGATCTCTCTGACCCCGCTCGAGTTCGATCTGCTCACGCAGCTCGCCCGGAAGCCCTGGCAGGTCTTCACCCGTGACGTGCTGCTGCGCGATGTCTGGGGGTACCGGCACAGCGCCGACACCCGTCTGGTCAACGTCCATGTCCAGCGTCTGCGCTCGAAGATCGAGCATGATCCCGAGAACCCCAGCATCGTGGTGACGGTCCGGGGCGTCGGCTATCGCGCCGGGGGCGCGTCCTGACAAGGACGGACCGGCCATGAGCAGTCCGGCGAGCAGCCCGACGGGAGGCGCGACGCCGGAGACCGGTTCCGCGCGGAGGGCCCGCACCGTCGACCCCCGCAACTGGCCCCTCGCCCTGAGGGTCGTGCTGGTCACGACCCTGCTCTCGATCGTCGCGATGCTCGCCGTGGGCGCCTACCTGTCCTCCGTGATCGCCGATGGTCTCTATGAGCAGCGACGTGACCGCGTGCTCGAGGAGACCGTGGAGGTGCGCCGGGATCTCTCCGAGAACCTCACCCAGCTGTCCGGCGCGACCACGACCCAGCGCCAGGACGCCGTCAACGCCTTCGTGCAGTCCGCGGGCGGCCAGGGCGACGGGGACAGCCGGGAGGTCGCGCTGGTGCCGGTGGAGACCTCCGGGACGGTGTTCCCGGTGGCCTCCTCGGATCGCACGCTGTTCGACGAGGTCGACGACGAGCTCGCGGCCGCCGTGGCGAACAGCCCGGACTCGGTCTCCTGGCAATCGATCGGTCGCGAGGACTCCGACGGGAACACGGTGCCCGCCCTCCTCGTCGGCACCCGGGTGATGGTGCCCGGCGTCGGGTCCTACAACCTCTATCTCGTCTACTCGCTCCAGGAGGAGCAGCAGACGCTCGCGTTCGTGCAGCAGGTGATCCTCGGCGGAGGCGGCGTGCTCCTGGCACTGATCGTGGGTATCGCGATCGTGGTCGCCCGCCTGGTGACGACCCCGCTCAAGCACGCCGCGCACGCCGCGGAGCGCATCGCCGGCGGGGATCTCGACAGCCGTGTCGAGGTCTCCGGGGCGGACGAGCTCGCACGGGTCGGCGAATCCTTCAACGACATGGCCCGCAGCCTGGCCCAGAAGGTCGACGACCTCACGGAGCTCTCGCGCGTCCAGCAGCGCTTCGTCTCCGACGTCTCCCACGAGCTCCGCACGCCGCTGACGACCATCCGGATGGCGTCCTCCGTGCTCGATGGACGACGCGATGAGCTGCCCGGGGAGCTGCAGCGCACCTCCGAGCTGCTCTCCGCCCAGGTGCAGCGCTTCGAGGTGCTGCTGACGGACCTGCTGGAGATCTCGCGGTACGACGCCGGTGCCGTCGAGCTCGAGGCGAACCGCGAGGACCTCGATGCCCTCGTGATGCGGGCCCTCGATGACGTGCGCCCGCTGGCCGGGGTGCGCGGCTGCCTGCTGGACGTGCACCTGTCGGGCCGCGGGATGCACGCCGTGGTCGACGCGCGGCGTATCGATCGGATCCTGCGCAACCTCCTGACCAATGCGATCGAGCACGGCGCCAACGGACCCGTGCTGGTGCAGACCGCCTCGAACGACGATGCGCTCGCCGTGGTGGTGCAGGACTGGGGCCACGGGATATCCCCGGATGCCGCGGGGCGCGTCTTCGACCGCTTCTGGCGGGCGGATCCTTCGCGCGCCCGCACCCTCGGCGGCACCGGACTGGGCCTGTCGATCTCCGCCGAGGACGCACGGCTGCACAGCGGATGGCTGCAGGCCTGGGGCCAGGAGGGCCGCGGGGCGGTGTTCCGGCTGACCGTGC
This sequence comes from Brachybacterium sp. 107, assembly GCF_052379725.1. Classification (NCBI taxonomy): domain Bacteria; kingdom Bacillati; phylum Actinomycetota; class Actinomycetes; order Micrococcales; family Dermabacteraceae; genus Brachybacterium; species Brachybacterium sp. 107. The sequence continues at coordinate 115,253 of NZ_JBQSYW010000006.1, forward strand.
CGCGCCGTCCGGGCGGGACCTTCCTGCGTTCGCCGCTGCGCCTGGAGCGGAGCTTCGACCGTGACGCCGTCGGCACGTGTTCCGTGACGCCCACCGGGGAGATCCCGATCGCGCCGGGTCTGCTTCCGGATCTCTCCAGCCCGTCGGCCGACCCGGAGGTGAATTCCGATGCCGAAGCATATTCCGACGCCGGTGCGGATCTCGACGCCGAGAAGATTTCCGACCCCGGTGCGGAGCTCGGCACGGGCTCAGACCGTGGCACCGATCCTGGTTCCCCCTCTGCCCTCGATCAGGAGCCGCCGATGAGCGGAGGCGGCCGATGATCCCCGCCCGTCGAACGGTGCTGCGCGCCGCCGGGGCAGCCACCGTGCTCGGCGTCGGTGCCGCGTGCGCTCGCATCCCCACCACGTCCCCCGTCGACAGCCGCCCACTGTCCGGCCGAGCGCAGCCCGGCGCGCCCTACGTGCAGGCTCTCCCGCCTCCGGACGATGCCACCGCGGAACAGGTCGTCTCCGGGTTCGTGCAGGCCGGCGTCGGTTCCGAGGACGATTTCTCCGTGGCGCGCTCCTATCTCACGGAGGAGATGAGCGGGGCGTGGAACCCGGCCGCCGGGATCACGATCTACTCGAGCAGCCAGGAGCTGCAGGTGAAGGACGCCGGGAAGTCGGCGATGGTCCTGGTCCTCCAGGTCCTCGCGCTCGTCGATGGCGGTGGCTCGCGCAGCCTGCTGTCTGGCCCGGTCGCACGGGACGTCGAGCTCACGATGACGCAGGTGGACGGGCAATGGAGGATCAGCGAGGTGCCCGACGGGATCTTCCTGTCCGAGGCCGCGTTCGAGACGCTCTACTCGCCGGCACGGCTCTACTTCCTCGATGCGCGCACCCGGCACCTCGTCCCGGACCATCGCTGGTTCTCCTTGCAGCGCGGCGCCTCCGCAGTGCTCGAGTCGCTCGTCGCCGGGCCGGCGGCTTTTCTCCGCGGTGCAGTCCACAACGAGGTGCCCGATGTGCTGGGCGTGGTGGAGGCCGAGGTCACCAGCGGGGCGGATGGAACCCCGGAGGTCACGGTGCCCGAAGCGATCCTCGCGCTCGCCGCTGCACCTCGGGCCGCAGCTCTCGCCCAGCTGGAGTCCTCCCTGCGATCGATGCGCACGTTCTCGGGGCTCCGCCTGGTGCGGGGCGGCCAGGAGTACACGCCGGTGGACGAGGACTCGATCGAACGGGCTCTGCCTGGACATCGGGCCATCGCCGCCGGCCCCACCGGCGTGATCCTGCTCGCTGATCCCACGACGGACGCGCCGGCGGAGCAGCTGGTCCCGGATCTCGCAGACCTCGCGCTCACGTCCCCGGCGATCGCGCAGGACGGGGTGCTCGCCGCCGCTCTCGTCGACGGTGCCTCGAGGGTGCTGATCGCGTCGACCGACGGGTCCGTCCCCCTGCGTGAGGCCGCCACGGGCGGGGTCTTCGTGCCGCCTCGGGTCGACGATGCAGGGTACGTCTGGACCTCGACCGCACGCAGCGCCGGCGTGCTGCTCGCTCTCGCGGGACAGGGACCGGCGCACGACGCCAAGGTCGATGCTCCCTGGCTGGCCGGTCGGGAGGTCCGTGCGCTGGACATCGCGGCCGATGCCACCCGCATGCTCGTGCTGTCCGCCGATGCCGCCGGGGCGCGGCTCGACCTGTGCGCAGTGGTGCGGGACGAGAACGGGGCTCCGAAATCTCTCACCGAACCCCTCCAGGTGCGGACCTTCCTGTCGGAGGAGACGCAGGCCAGCTGGTACGACGAGACCGCGGTGATCATGCTCGGCTCGGACCCCGGGACCGATGAGCTCCGCGGACAGCTGGTCGACTTCGCGACCGGTCGAGATCCGTTGCCGACGCTGCGCGCGGATACGGACCGCATCGCCGGGACGGTCATCGGCGAGACGATCTGGATCGGGACGGCCGACGGATCTGTCCAGCACAGCGATGGCAACGGCTGGGTCACGGTCGATCTCGACGCGCACGACCCCTGGTTCTACTGAGAACCACCGCGTACTTCTGCTGCTGTGCTGCTGGGCCGGAGGGCCACGGGCCGCTGTGGTCCAGGCCGCTGAGCGGCTGAGCTCCGTCGCCCGGATGCCTCTGCGACGTCCCGGGGGCAGACGGTTCCTCCACATCCTCCGTGGGTCCACAACGGGGCGCCACGGTCCCCCGACGGCACGCGGCGATGCTGGACTCAGCCCATGGACCATGTCAGCCTTCTGCCCACGATCCGGGAGATCGCCGCGCAGACCTGCTCACTGGTGGCTCCGCGCCACTGTCCTTGCGGGCAGGAGGGCTCGTGGCTCTGCCGTCGCTGCGCCGGGCTGCTCGACGCACCCGGGATCCGCGTCGAGTCCTGCTGCGATGCGCTGCAGCATCTCACCGCGGCGCGGGTGCATGAGGAACAGCATGGCGGCGTGCTCCTTCCCGCCGGGGTGGACCACACGCCGATGCTCCCGGTGCTGGCGCTGGGGGAGTACTCCGGGCCGCTGCAGCGGCTCGTCCTCGCCTGGAAGAACGGCGGCATGCTGCATCTCGGGGCTCCCCTGGCGAGAGCTCTGGGGCCCTCGGTCGCCCGCCTCGCCGACGAGGCAGGCGTGGCCGAGCCGGCACTGGTCCCGGTGCCCTCCCGCCTCGGCGCCAGGCTCCGTCGAGGGGAGGACCACACCGCCGAGCTGGTGCGGGAGATCGCGCGCACCGGTGCCGGACGGTCCCTGCTGCTGCGCTCCACCCCGACCACGGCGCAGGAGGGGCAAGGGTCCCGGCAGCGTCGGACCCGGCAGATCCGCCTGACGGGACGCGCCGCGCGACGAGCCGGACGGGAGCAGATCGCCGTGGTCATCGTCGACGACGTCGTCACCACAGGGTCGACGCTGCGCGGGATGCATGAGGCGCTCACCGGGGCAGGGATGTCCGTGCTGGGCGCCGCCGTCGTCGCCTCTGCACGCCTGCCGGTACCGGACCCAGGAGGATTCTTGTGATCCGAGGGCCGGACGGCCAGGAAACGTGGAGCAAAACATGGCATGCTGATGTGACTCGGCACACTCCGCCGAGTCTTCCTCTGATCAGGAGGTGCGTACTCCAGTCGACGAGCCACTGCGGCCGGGCTCAGAGCGGCCGCACCCGGATAGGAGGAGAACACCTCATGGAGATCAATGTCGTCGGACGTCATATGGACGTCCCGGACCGATTCCGTCGTCACCTCGAGGACAAGCTCGACAAGGTCACCCAGCTCGCACCCGCGGCGCTGCGGGTGGATGTGGAGATCTCGCAGGAGAAGAATCCCAGGCAGGCGGAGCTCAGCGATCGCGTGGAGCTCACTGTGCACGACAACGGGTCCATCATCCGTTCGGAAGCCCGTGCGGATGACCTCTACGGCGCCTTGGACATCGCCTACGGGAAGCTGCTCGAGCGTCTGCGTCGTGCACGCGACCGCCGCAAGGACCGCCATCGCGGCCGCGGGCGATCTCATCAGGCATCCGGTGACAGCGTGCGCACCCTGCCCGCCGACCAAGAACTGCCCTCCACGCTCCCGGAGACCCCGTCGGAGACCGACGATGCGCAGACCTCCCAGAACTCTCGTACCGCGGAGACCTCCGAGGAGCCGGAGGTGACCGAGCAGGATCTCGCCCTGGCCGGCAGTCCCGTCGTGATCCGCGAGAAGAAGCACTCCGCGAAGCCCATGGCCATCGACGACGCTCTCTATCAGATGGAGCTCGTCGGACATGACTTCTTCCTCTTCGTCGACGCCGAGTCCGGACATCCCAAAGTGGTCTACCGCCGCAAGGGGTGGAACTACGGAGTGATCGAGCTCGACGCCGAGCTTCCGACGTCCTGACATTTCCGAGGGATCCGGGTGGGTGCACGCCGAGGCGTGGAGCCACCCGGATCTGTTCTGTCGCCCGACCCCGCCGTGGAAAGACCCGCTGATGAGCACTGCAGTGAGCTGGACCGCGGCGCGGCGCATCGCGCTGCGCGCACAGGGGATGGGGCGCTCACGTCGCACCGAGATCCCGTCCCGTGCGGCGAGCACGCGATCTCTGCGCGCCACGGTGGAACGCACCCATCTGCTCCAGATCGACTCGGTGAACATCTTCGAGCGCGCCCACCACCTGCCTGTCTTCACCCGATCGGGGAGCTGGGACACGACGGTGCTGGACCGTCTCTCGAGGCCTGGACCCTCCCGGCTGGTCCGGGAGGCACTGGCCCACGAAGCCACCTTCGCCAGCCATGAGGTGCACTCCCTGCTCGACTTCCGCCGTCGGGCCGCCGCCACGAAGGACTGGGGAGCGGTCCGTGAAGCCGCGACCTCCACACCCCAGCTGTTCTCCCGGATCTTCGCCGCGCTCGAGGAGCTCGGCCCATCGAGCGCCTCCGCGATCTCCCGGCACCTGGGCGATACCGAGCGGGGCGAGGGCTGGGGGTGGCGCCGCACGTCCAGCCAATGGGCGGTGGAGTACCTGTTCCGTGCAGGCGGCGTGGACTGTGTGGGCCGCAGCACCCAGTTCGAGAGGCTCTACGTCCCCGCGGAGGAGCCCGGTCCGTGGCTGGCAGGCAGAGGCATCGGTCCGGACGGTGGCCGGCTCGACCTGGCCGACGAGGCACTCGACCTGTCCGACGAGGAACTCGAGCTGTCCGACGGCGTCCCCCGATCGCCCGACAGATCTGCCGACACCCACGACCGAGACGCCTCGATCACCGCATTGATGGGTCTGGCGGCGAAGGCTCTGGGAATCGCCGAGGTCAGCTCGCTCGCCGACTACTTCCGCGTCGCCGTTCGCGACGCCCGGACCGCCGCCGACCACCTCCTGGCGACGGGTGTCATCACCTCGGTCCTGGTGGACCACCCGGCAGGACCGCGGGAGATGATGCTGCACCGGGACGCGCCCTCGTCGTCCCCGCTGCGCACCGCCGCCCTGGTCAGCCCGTTCGACCCGATCGTGTTCCACCGTCCTCGGCTCTCCCGTCTCTTCGACGTCGACTACCGCATCGGCATCTACACGCCGGCCGCCCAGCGAGCGACCGGCTACTACGCTCTGCTGTTCCTGCTCGGCGACGTCTTCCCCGCCCGCGTCGATCTCAAGGCCGACCGTGCGCGCGGGGTGCTCGAAGTGCGCGGGACCTTCCGTGAGGAGCTTCCCCATGTGCCGCCCCGGCAGCGTCCTGCGGACAGTGCGGTGGTCGAGGCGCTGATCGCGGAGCTCGAACGTGCCGCGATCTGGCAGGGCCTGGACCGGATCGAGGTGGATACCGGCCCGGGCACCGGAGCTCTCTCCTCGGAGCTGGCCGCCGTGTGCGCGCGGCGAGGAGTCGACGTCGGCCCGGTTCCTCGCCCCTCCCGGAAGTCGCCGGGGACGTGAAGATGCGCGCAGGGAGTCACCTCTCCAGGCGGTGACCCTTACGATGGGTCAGGCATCAGCTGTCCGCGAGGACGAATCCAAAGAACTTCGGGAGCACGAGTGGTCAACCTCTTCGACAAGATCCTGCGCGCCGGCGAAGGCCGCGAGCTGCGTCGGCTCGAGTCCATCGCCAAGAAGGTAGCGGCGGTCGAGGACGTCTTCACCGACCTCAGCGACGACGAGCTGCGCGAGGAGACCGACCGTTTCAAGGAACGGCTGGAGGACGGCGAGACCCTCGACGACGTGATGATCGAGGCCTTCGCCGCGGTGCGCGAGGCCGCACAACGCACGCTCGGTCAGCGCCCCTACGACGTGCAGATCATGGGCGGCGCCGCCCTGCATCGAGGCCGTATCGCCGAGATGAAGACGGGTGAGGGCAAGACCCTGGTCGCCACCCTGCCCGCGTACCTCAACGCGCTCTCCGGCAAGGGTGTCCACGTGGTCACCGTCAACGACTACCTCGCCGGCTACCAGAGCGACATCATGGGCCGCGTGTTCCGCAGCCTCGGCCTGACCACCGGCGTCATCAAGTCGGGGATGACCCCGGCTGAGCGCCGCGAGCAGTACGCCGCGGACATCACCTACGGCACGAACAACGAGTTCGGCTTCGACTACCTGCGCGACAACATGTCCCTCTCGCCCGAGGACAGGGTGCAGCGCGGCCACAACTTCGTGATCGTCGACGAGGTCGACTCGATCCTCATCGACGAGGCCCGGACGCCGCTGATCATCTCCGGCCCCGGCTCCGGTGATGCCAACAAGTGGTTCAGCGAGTTCGCCAAGGTCGTGAAGCTGCTGCGTCGTGACCGCGACTACGAGGTCGACGAGAAGAAGCGCACCGTGGGTGTGCTCGAGTCCGGGATCGACACGGTCGAGGACCACCTGGGCATCGACAACCTCTACGAGTCCCTGAACACCCCGCTGATCGGCTTCCTCAACAACGCCATCAAGGCGAAGGAGCTCTTCAAGCGCGACAAGGACTACGTGATCATCAACGGCGAGGTCATGATCGTCGATGAGCACACCGGTCGCATCCTCGCCGGGCGCCGCTACAACGAGGGCATGCACCAGGCCATCGAGGCCAAGGAGGGCGTGAAGATCAAGGCGGAGAACCAGACCCTCGCCACGATCACCCTCCAGAACTACTTCAAGCTCTACGAGAAGCTGTCGGGCATGACCGGCACGGCCGAGACCGAGGCCGCCGAGTTCATGAACACCTACAAGCTCGGGGTGGTGCCGATCCCCACGCACCGCGAGATGCAGCGCGACGACGAGCCGGATCGGATCTACCGCACCGAGAAGGCGAAGTTCGAGGCGGTCGTCGAGGACATCGTCGAGCGTCACGATCGCGGCCAGCCCGTCCTGGTGGGCACCACCAGCGTGGAGAAGTCGGAGTACCTCGCCAAGCTCCTCAGCGCGCAGGGTGTGAAGCACGAGGTGCTCAACGCCAAGAACCACGCCGGTGAGGCCGCGATCATCGCGATGGCCGGCGCCAAGGGCGCAGTCACCGTGGCCACGAACATGGCAGGGCGAGGCACGGACATCATGCTCGGCGGCAACGTCGAGTTCATGGCGCACGCTGCGCTCGAGGAGCGGGGCCTGGACGCCGAGGAGGACCCCGAGGCCTACGAGGCCGCGTGGGACGAGCAGCTGGCCAAGGCCAAGCAGGCCGTCGCCGAGCAGCACGACGAGGTCGTGGAGCTCGGCGGTCTCTACGTGCTCGGCACCGAGCGTCACGAGTCCCGTCGCATCGACAATCAGCTGCGAGGCCGTTCCGGCCGACAGGGCGACCCGGGCGAGTCCCGTTTCTACCTTTCCCTGCAGGACGACCTGATGCGTCTGTTCAACTCGGGCGCGGCGGAGTCGCTGCTGGCCCGCGGCGGGGTCGATGAATCGGTGCCGCTGACCGGTCGGATGGTCTCCGGAGCCATCCAGCGTGCGCAGAACTCGATCGAGTCCCGTAACGCCGAGATCCGCAAGAACGTGCTGAAGTACGACGACGTTCTCACCAAGCAGCGCAAGAAGCTCTACGAGGAGCGCGGGCGGATCCTGGAGGGCGAGGAGCTCGACGAGCACGTCGAGCGCTTCATCGGCGAGGTCATCGGCGGCACCGTCGAGTCGCACACCAAGGGCAAGAACCCCGAGGACTTCGACCTCGAGGAGCTGTGGGGTGCGCTGCGCCCCGCGTACCCGGTCTCGATCACTGCCGATGAGCTCATCGCCGAGGTCGGCGGCAAGGAGAACCTCGGCGCGGATCTGCTCAAGGAGGAGATCCTGGGTGATGCGCGAGTTGCGTACGAGTCGCGCGTCGAGGAGCTCGGTGAGGACGGACTGCGCCAGCTGCAGCGCCGTGTCCTGCTCTCGGTCATGGATCGCCGGTGGCGTGAGCACCTCTATGAGATGGACTATCTCAAGGAGGGCATCGGCCTGCGGGCGATGGCCCAGCGCGACCCGCTCATCGAGTACGAGCGTGAGGGTCACCTGATGTTCAACGACATGATCGCGGGCATCAAGGAGGATGTGGTCGGCTACATCTTCAACCTCGAGGTCCAGGTGCAGAAGGCCGAGCCCGTCGTGCCCAAGGCCGTCAGCGATCTGCTGCAGGCCGGCGCGGGGAAGTCCGGCGCGGGGAAGAACAAGCTCGCCACCGCTCTCGCCCAGGCCACCTCCGGCGAGGGGACCTCGCAGTCTGCAACGGCAGGCTCGGAGTCGAAGACCGCGGCGAAGAGCCCGGCGGACGACGCGTCGGACACTTCGGCGACGACCTCGGCAACACCCTCGACGGACGCCGAACCCTCGACAGACGCCGAGGAGGTGGCGAAGGGCTCCGCGGGGGACTCCGTCACGGACTCCGAGGAAGGCTCGTCCTCGGACCAGCTCGAGGACGAGAGGAACGTGGTGCTGACCGCCAAGGGCCTCGATGATGGCCCGAATTCGCGGCAGCTGCGCTACTCCTCCGCCGAGGGCAACGGAGTCCAGGACGATTCGACGCTCTCCCGTGCCCAGCGCCGCCGTCGTGCGAAGCAGAACGCCCGTGTCGACTCCGCTGCTGCGGACAAGACCTCCGACAAGCCCGAGGGTGCGCCGGTGGCGGAGAACCGCGGCCCTCGGCGGGGCAGGCGACGCAAGGGCTGAGACGATGATCTGAGGGGTGAGGCGGCTCGACCGCCGAGATCCTGACGTCGAAGGGCCGATCCGGCTCCTGCCGCGATGAGCGTGCAGGACACGGATCGGCCCTTCGCCGTGCCCGGGAGAGGCACAGGCGGCGGCGTGGGAGGAGGGGAAGGAGAGGCGAGTGGGGACCCCGGTGCGGCACGGTGCCCCACGGCGCGCTGTGGGGTCAGCCCATCTCGAGGACGGTGACCCGCCACCCCGAATGCCGCAGCTCCCATCGCATCGCGAGGAACCGCGCCCGCTCCGGCTCGCGCAGCACGCAGCTCGCTTCGACGGTGTGGTCGTTCACGATGCACGTGCGCACTCCGCTGACCTCGAGCCGCTTCGGCGGCGCGTAGCCGGTGGCGGCCCGGAGCCGACGTGTCAGCGCTGCCCGCCGGGACAGCAGCTTCTCCACCTCGGGTGTCACGATTCGGGTCAGGGCGTTCTCCGGACGCATGTCGCGCACGATCTCCACGGCCCGACGGGCTACTGGTTCGACCATCCGCTCGACCACTCGGGGATCACTCAGATCGAGCCGTTCCGAGGTGTCGGGGGTTGCGTTCGGGTGCTGGTCGGTCGTGGTCATCACTGCTCCTGGGAGGAAAGGGGTGTGGGCACGAGAAGCTCCTGCCCGGGTTCGAGAAGATCTGGGTCCGTGCCGATCACGTCGCGGTTGACGTCGTGGAGGAGGGGCCACGCTGCGGCGATCTCGGACGGTGTGTCCGCGGCGGGGCCGAGAAGCTCGTCCGTGATGCTCCAGAGAGAGTCTCCGGACTTCACCACCACGGTGCTCGAGGCCGGCGAGGGCTGTGCGGAATCAGGTCGGGATTCCTGCCCGGGGGAGGAGGGCCGCGCGGGCGCCCCAGTGGCGGCGTCGGTCGAGGGCGAGGGTCGGTCATCGCCGGTGCCCCTGGTGCCGTCGGTATCCGCGGTATCCGCTGTGTCCGTGGTGCTCTCCGTGTCCGTGGTGCTCTCGGTGCTCTGGTCCTGACCCGAATGGTCGGGTTCCGGGGGCATGCCGGGCTCATCGAGGTCGCGGGCGTCGGTGCCCTGCGAAGTCTCGGGCTCTGGATCAAGGTCGTCCCCCGTGGGGGCTGCAGACTCCTTGGGTCGGGAGGGTGCTGGGCCCTCTGAGTCGGCGCCGTCCGAGTCAGAGGGCGCCGCGCCCTGCTCCTCACCCCAGCCCAGAGCAGGCAGTGGATCCGGCTCCGTCCCCTGGTCGCCCGGTGCCGGTGTCGACGCAGGATCACCGAGCTCGGCAACGGGTTTGGCAGCGGGATCGGTATCGGGCTCCATGTCAGGATCGGAGAGGTCCGACGGGGTGAGTTCGGAGGACACAGCCACGGAGGTCGAGACCCCCGCACCGTCGTCGGGGGAGTGATCCGCTGCGGTGGCGGGGGCCAGGGCGAGCCCGGTCGCCGTCGCGGCAAGCGCCGTGCTGAAAACGACGCGCCGCGCGACCTGAGGTGCGAGGGCTCGCAGCGCGATGAACAGCGCGGCTCCGAGGCGACTGGCCGGACCTGCGGCCATCACCACTGCAGCAAGCCCCCAGATCACTGTCAGGTACACGCAGAACAGGACGCCGAGACCCGCGATGCCGACGAGCACCCAGGCGATCAGCGCATCGTCGCCGAGCACTCCGGCCGAGGACGGACGCAGCGCGTGCGCAGCGCCCCCCATCGCCAAGGCGGCCGCCCCGGAGAGCAGCGCACCAGCCAGAGCAGTCGCGGGCCGTGCCGGCAAGGGTGCGTCGTCCCCCATGGGTTCCTCCTGGTGAGGCACTCCCGCTGCTGCAGATCATGTCGTTTGATGCAGTTTGGTGTGCATAGTTCGTCGTGGCGCCAAAGTAGTGTGTCCTGAGGCACAGTGCAAGGCTCGCTGGTCATCGTGTGGATGGCACGGGTCTGGGGAGGAAGGGTCTGTGCAGGTGCCCTCTGACCGGTATGCGCGCGTACGTCCGCTTGAAGGCGGCTGCTCCCGTTCGCAGGCGGCTGCTCCCGTTTGCAGGCAGCTGCTCCTGTTCGCAGGCAGCTGGCCGACGATGCCTGAGTGCACGAGACTTCCCATGGACCACCGGCAGCAGGCTTGGGCGGTCTAGGGTGTCGGCATGCGATTCGAGCGGATCTTCGACGACCTCGAAGGTCGTTTCGCCCATCAGGAGAGGGAGGAGATGCGCGCGGTCTCCGAGGACCTGGCGCGAGCTGAACGTGCACAGCTCTCGCTCGCGGATCGCCTGCGTGGCGCAGGCGCTCACGCGCTCACGCTCCATCTGGGCATCGTCCTGCGACTCGAGGGGACGGTCGACGAGGTCGGGGAGGGGTGGCTCGCGCTGCGCGAGAAAGGGGCCCGTCAGCGAGCCATCGTTCCCCTGTCGGCGATCGCCCTCGTCCAGGGGCTGCCCGCCCGGGCGCGGCCGGCGGAGGAGTCCTTGAGGTCGCCCCTCGGGCTGGGATCCGTGCTCCGCGAGATCGCCAGGGATCGCAGCGTGGTGCGGCTGGAGACCCTGGCGGGCGGTATCACCGGCCGTATCGCGGCGGTCGGAGCGGATGCGATGGACGTGCAGTCCCTGCCCACCGGTGAACGAGGAACGGTCCCCGGTTCATCACGCGTCACCGTGGCAACCGCATCAGTGCTGGCAATCACTGTGCGCTGAACAGGCCTGCGGCGGTGCGATGGCGGGTGTCGCCGCTGAGCCTCGACGACGACGGCGGCAGCAGAGGCCGCGGCAGTGGTCGTGCGTCGACCTGTCCCGGCGGTTTGCAACTCGCCGAGGTGGGGTCAGTGCTTCTCGTCGTGCTTCTGGCGTTCGAGCTCACGCTCAGTGGCGAGGATCGACGCGGTCGCGGCATAGCTGCGCTCGATGTAGGACTCGATCTCCGTGACCTCGACCCGCCACTGACCGCGTCCGCCGACCTTGATGGCGCGCAGTTCCCCGGAACGGACCAGGGCGTATGCCTGCGATGCGGAGATGGAGAGCATCTCGGCGACATCGGACAACGGGACGAATCGCGGCGCCATCGACGTACCTTCCGGTCGGGGAGGAAACCTTCTGACACGGATGTTCTCATACCCTTCCGTGCCCAGCTGGGGGCGCGATGTGGACAGCCCGGTCTCCTCGGCATCTTCCCCCAAGTTTTCCACAATTGTCCCAGTGTGCGCCCCTCACGGCCCCGCGTCCCGTAGCCTCTGGCAGAACTCGGTCACGGGGATCGGGCAGGGATCTGGAGGACGACGTGGCGGGTGCTGCACCGGTGATGAGACTGCGCCGACCGCGGTGGAAGGATCCTCGACTGATCGTGGGCATCGTGCTCGTCGTGGCGAGCGTCCTGATGGGGGCGCTCCTGGTCTCGCGCCTGGCTGAGACCACGTCGGTCCTGGTGGCGCGCTCGCCGATCGTCCCCGGCGACGTGATCGGCCCGGACAATCTCGCAACGGTCGAGATGCGGCTGGGGGAGCAGGACGGCCTCTATGTCGGGAGCGTCGACGCGATCCCGTCAGGAGCCGTTGCCACTCGAACCGTCCAGGCGGGGGAGCTGATCCCGCTCTCGGCCGTCGGTCAGTCCGGTGATGTCCCCTTGCGGCCGATCGTGATTCCCGTGGACGCGACCGTCGCCGAATCCGTGGCTCCCGGTGCGACGGTCGAGCTCTGGCACACCAGCCCGAAGGCGGACGACGGCACCAGCGCGGATGCCGAGCTGCTGGTGTCCGCGGGCATCGTCCGGAACATCGACGAAGGCAGCTCGTTGGGAATGCGCTCGATGGCTGTCGAGGTGCTGGTCCCCCAGGGGGACCTGCCTGCGGTGCTGAAGGTCCTCTCCCGTGATGAGCGCCTGGACGTGATCGGTGTGCCCGGAGCGCACGGGGTCGCCCCGTGATCGATGTCGTCCTGTGCGCCTCCGGGAGCGACGAGGTGCGCATCGTCCATGATCTGGCGCAGGAGAAGAGCCGTGCGGCCCGAGTGGTGCGTCGATGCGCGGATCTTGCCGAGACGATGGCGGTGGTGGCCGCTGGGATCGGGGACGTCGTCCTGATCGATGTCTCGGTCCGTGGTCTGGGGCGAGATTCTCTGGCGACGCTGATGCGTGGGGCGGCCGTGGTGGGGCTGCGCTCCGAGGAAGCCCCGGAGCAGACGTCCCTGGGTCTGCGTCACCTGCTCCCGTCGTCCGCGCCGATCGGCGAGATCATCGCGATGCTCGATGCTGCGGCCGCGCCCCAGGGGCGCGAGGAGACCTGGGTGCAGGAGCCCGTGATCGACGAGGCGGAGGAAGCAGGCCGTCTCGTCGTCATCTGGGGGCCAGGAGGAGCACCCGGGCGTTCGACCATCGCGGTGAATCTTGCGGCCGAGGCCGCGCTCGCCGGAGAGCAGACAGTCCTCGTGGACGCCGATACCTATGGTCCTGCGCAGAGCCAGATGCTCGGGGTGCTGGATGAGACCCCCGGGCTGGTGGCCGCCTGTCGGGCGCATGACCGGGACACGCTCGATGCAGAATCGCTCGAGGCCCTCCTCCCGAGTGCTCAGCCACGGCTTCGGCTGCTCAGCGGGATCGGCGTCCCCGCCCGCTGGTCAGAGGTGCGACGCACCTCGATGGATGGCCTCTGGCAGGCCCTGGCGCGTCGTGGCGACCTCGTCATCGCCGATGTCGGACCGGTGCTGGAGGAGGACGAGGAGCTCAGCTACGACACCGCGGCTCCGCAGCGCAATGCCGCCACGATCAGCGCTCTCGAGAGCGCCGACGCCGTGATCGCTGTGGTCGCCGCCGATCCGGTCAGCATCACCCGCCTCCTGCGGGACCACTCCCGGCTCGACGAGCTCGGTGTCGAGGAGCTCCATGTGATCGTCAACAGGGTCGGGTCGCCCATCCCCGGGGATCGGGTGCGGGAACTGATCACCTCCCGGATGAAGGTGGCCTCGGTGCACCTGCTGCCGGATGACCCCATCGCCTGTCGGACCGCGGCATGGGACGGCGCTCTGCTCTCGGAGTCCGCGTCCCGCTCCGCCCTGCGCAAGGCTCTGCGCGACATTGCCGCCTCCGACGTGGTCCTCGGAGCGAGGGAGACCGTCCCGGACGCAGCGGACGTCGCCTCCGGTTCCTGAGGACGCCGAGGTGGGACGGGTGCCGAAGTGAGAAGATGGTGGCCATGAGGATCTACCTGCCAATGAGCGCCGAGGACCGGACCATCCTGGAGAACTCCCCTTCAGGCCTCGAGCTGCACGCGGGGCGAGCAGCCTGGGGCGTCACCGGGCCCGCGAGCGCGGACAACCCGGATCACGACGACGAGGATCTCGAGTACGAAGCCATGCAGGACGCCATGCACGTCGCCCTGCTCTCCGCCGATGCGACGTCTCGAGCTCTCGTGATCGCCGTCGATGTCCCTGAGGGGTCGGTGGGCGCTGCTGAGGAGAGAGGAGGTGCATTCGGTGTCGAGCTGCGCGAGACGGCGCGGGCGCGTATCGCCAGCTTCCATGTGAGCGAGCTCGATGCCGCTGCCGCACAGCAGGATGACACCGATCCTGCCCTGCTCTGGTTCGACGCCTCCGAGGTCACCGACGCGTTCGCATATCTCGACGGCGCCGCCGAGAGCGAGCCGACCCCGCCGGCCACGTCGGCCTGAGACCGGGAGAGAGCGCTCTGCGACGATCCGGCGCACGCGGCCCGCACGCGGCCCCAAACGTAGGTCGGAAACGGGCTGAGCGCGGCGCCCGACAGAAGGCGTGCCCGGATCAGCCCTCGGCGCGATCCTTGTACGTCGTCGCGGACTTCTCCTCGGCGCGCAGCACCTTGGAGACATAGGGGAGAGCCGCCTTCTCGAGCTTGGAGCCGAGCAGCGGGATCTTGGCCACGAGATCGCCGTCGATATCTACGCGGCTGGTCAGCTGCCCGGTCGGAGCGAGTCGCAGCGAAGCCTTCATCCCTGCAGGGGTGCCGACCACCTCGAGCTTCATGGTGCCCGTGCGGCTGCCGTCGGGCTCCGGCGCGGACCAGGACTGCTCCTCACGGATCGTCACCGAGGACCCGACGAACGGACGCACGATGTCCGGAACTCTGTCCGTCGGCATCTCGAGCTCGGTGCGCACCGAGAAGGCCCCGGCGGGGTCACCCTCGACCGAGGCGACGGCGCTCTTCGCTCCGAGCGTCTCCTGACGGATCGCGGTGTACTCCTCGTCGGCGTACATCGTCGCAGCAGTGCGCGCGGACAGCGGCAGGTTCAACGTCTCGCGAAGCTTCATTCCTCGTCCTCCCCGGGGGATCGGTCCATCCCAGCCTATGTCAGGAGCGCCGGTGGGCACGACGTGCCCGTCCTCCGTTCTGACCATTATCCTGATCCCATGCCGAGCCTGTCCAAGTTCCTCTCCGACAACCGTGGACTCTCCGAGAAGGAGGCCGACTGGTTGCAGCATCTCGTCGGGGACTGGAACCTGGTCTCCGATCTGCTCCGCTCCGACCTCGTGCTCTGGATCCAGGGCGAGGAGGGGGCCCACGCCGTGGCCCATTGCCGGCCTGCGACCGGATCGACCGTGTACTACGAGGACCCCGTGGGAATCGTGCTCACGGACGCGGAGGGCTCCTCGATCCCCTCCCTCCTCGCCGGTGCCGAGCCCACCCGGGAGCCCGAGCCCATCGAACGCGAAGGCCGTGAGGCCACCGGCCTGCTGGTGCCGGTCCGCAAGGAGGGGCGGACGCTGGCGGTCCTCGCTGCGGAGAGCCCGATCAGCGATGGGTCCCGCTCGGCGAACGAGGTGCACCAGCATGAGCTCGGCCGCCGCCTGCTGCGGATGCTCGAATCCGGGGCGTTCCCCATCGAGGGGGCCCCGATCCCGCCCCGACGAGGTGCGCCGCGCGTCGGCGACGGCGTCGTGCAGCTGGACGCCAACGGCGTGGTCCGCTGGGCGTCTCCCAATGCGCTCTCCGCCTTCCACCGTTTCGGCATCGACGGCGCGATGGAGGGGATCACCCTTGCCGAGCTGTCCACGGACGTGCTGCAGTCCAGATCACCGGTGGACGAGTCGCTGCCGCTGGTGCTGATGGGGCGCGCCGCCTGGCGTTCGGACATGCAGGCTCGAGGAGGGACGCTGTCGCTGCGCGCCGTCCCTCTCACCGAGCGCGGTCAGCGCACCGGCGCCGTGATCCTCGTGCGCGACGTGACGGAGCTGCGCCGTCGTGAACGGGAGCTGATCACCAAGGACGCGACCATCCGCGAGGTCCATCATCGGGTGAAGAACAACCTGCAGACGGTCGCCGCCCTGCTGCGCATGCAGTCCCGTCGGATGAAGTCCGACGAGGCGCGCGAGGCGCTCAGCGAAGCGATGCGCCGGGTCTCGACCATCGCCCTGGTGCACGAGTCCCTGCTGCAGGGATCGGAGGAGGCGGTCCACTTCGACGAGGTGATCGACCGCTGCCTGCGGCTCGCCGTCGATGCCGCCAGTGCCACGGTGCACAGGGCGGGAGCTCCCCGACTCACGGAGACCCAGGTAGAGGTACACACCGAGAAGATCGGACGGGTCGGGTCGATCCGTGCGGAGGAGGCGACGCCGTTGGCCCTGGTGGTCACGGAGCTGGCCACGAATGCCGTCGAGCACGGTCTCTCGGAGACCGGCGGAACGCTCACGGTGCGCAGTGAGCGCGTGGGGTCCCATCTCGTGATCAACATCGAGGACGACGGTGATGGGATGGGATCGGCCAAGCCCACGGGGCTCGGCACGAACATCGCGATCACCCTCGTGCAGGGTCAGCTGGGTGGGACGTTGACCTGGCAGGACCGCCCGGGGGGAGGGACGTGCGCAGTCGTCGACGTGTACCTGGACCCGCTCAGCCTCTGAACGGGCCCGCCACGGAGAGGGCCCTCGTCGGGGCTCCCACCGGAATGTCCTGCGGCGCCGGGACCGGTGAGGCCGCGCCGCAGGACGAAGTAGTCAGCTCGCGCGGCGGGCGCGGGCGTTACGGCGCTTGAGGGAGCGGCGCTCGTCCTCGGACAGGCCTCCCCAGACGCCGGAGTCCTGACCGGACTCGAGAGCGAACTTCAGACAGGCGGTCATGACGTCGCACCGCTGGCAGACCGCCTTCGCCTCCTGGATCTGGGTGATCGCCGGGCCGGTGTTCCCAATCGGGAAGAACAGCTCGGGGTCATGGTTGAGGCACTCGGCACGGTGGCGCCAGTCCATCGTCACTCTCTCTTTCCAGAACGCCACGCCTCACCCCTCGGGGCGCGACGCGGCGAGGGTCGCTCCGGGTGGGGCGTTCTCGGGTCTCCGGCTCTGGGATGCGGCTCCGTGTGCGGCAGTTGCTGCTGCGGAGCGCGGCGTCGTGGACGAGCCGACTTCCATTCTCTGGGGCGGTCGCGGACTCGACAAGGGCTTGCGTCCCCGACCTGGGTGGCACTTCCCACACGGGTGAGCGGGAGCGTGATGCC
Organism: Brachybacterium sp. 107; assembly: GCF_052379725.1. Classification (NCBI taxonomy): domain Bacteria; kingdom Bacillati; phylum Actinomycetota; class Actinomycetes; order Micrococcales; family Dermabacteraceae; genus Brachybacterium; species Brachybacterium sp. 107. The sequence goes on from NZ_JBQSYW010000006.1 coordinate 132,240, forward strand.
CCGCACTCAGGCGTTGCGAAAGCGCTCGTGGAGTGCTTCGGGTGTGCGTCGCGCGTGCCTCGAGGCCCGGTTCCGAGGGCCAGCCCGGATACAGTTCGTCCATGCCCATCGATTCCCAGACCCCTGGATCCGACGCGTCCCGACGCGTCGATGAGCGTCCGGCCGACGCCGACGATCCCAGCCCGCGCACCCGGCCGACGGTCGCCGCGCTGCTCGGCGTCGAAGCCCTCATGCTGGCTGCTGCTGCCACCTACTGCTTCCTGATCGTCCCGGCAGGGGAGATCCCCACCAAGCTTCTGACCGGCTTGGGCATCTTCCTGCTCGTCTTCGCTCTGGGAGCTGCCCTGGCGGCGCGGTCGATCCTGGTGAAGGGCCGTTTCGGTCTGGGATACGGGATCACGTGGCAGCTGTTCCAGGCGCTCGTGGGTGTGAACATGCTGCGCGGGTCGCTGTACTGGCAGGGCGGGCTCGCGCTCGTCCTCGCCCTCGTCCTGTTCCTGCTCCTCCTGCGCCTGGTGCGCTCCACGCCGCTGCCCGAGAGCGTGCGCCGGAGCTGATCGTCTCGAGCGTGCCGCGGTCGCGACGACGCGGCGGCCTCCTACCAGGCAGAAGGCCCTGCTCCGGATCTCTCCGGGACAGGGCCTTCTGTCTGCGCACTGCGGGTCTGATCCGCTCTGAGGGCTCCGGTGTCCCGGGCGCAGTTCCCGCTGTGCGGGACGGAGGGTCAGCTCGTCATTCGTTCGCCGCCAGCGCCGCGGCCGGAGCCGTCCGGGCTGCGGTGCGTCCCGGCAGCACGGAGGCCACCCCTCCCGCGAGAACGGCCAGCAGCAGCACCAGACCCACCTGCATCCACGGGATCGTGATCGAGACCGGGTAGGTCGAGCCCAGCAGCGCCTCGATGCCGAGCACCCCGTAGGCGCTGCCGAGGACGATGCCGAGCACCGCTCCGACCAGCGCGAGCAGCATGCCCTCCCAGCCGAGCATCGCCCGCATCTGACCGCGGGTGGTGCCCAGCGCCCGCAGGAGGGCGTTCTCCCCGGTGCGTTCGATGACGCCGAGGCTCAGCGTGTTGGCGACGCCCACCAGGGCGACCAGCACCGCGACGGCGAGCAGGCCGATGGTGATGCCGAGCAGGATCGTGAGGATCTGCGCGTAGGCCTCCCGCTCCGTCCCGCCGAAGTCCGCGGACGCCTCCGAATAGCCCTGGCTGCTGATCTGCTCGTTCACGGCGTCGATGAGGTCCAGCGACGCCACGCCCTCGCGGGCCGGCGTGCCCGGGTCCGCGAAGTCGGCGAGCACCACCGGAGAGGTCTTGTCCCCGCGCAGCTGCTCGAGGGTCGCGGGCGACACGAGGGACATCTGCAGGTTCGCGTCGATCTGCACCCTCAGCTCGTGCGGGGAACCGTCGGCGCCGTCGACGGACAGCATCTGGCCGTCGGTGACGCCGAAGCGCTCGGCTCGATCCTGGCCCAGGAGCACCACACCGTCGACGAGCTCGTCGGCCATCTCCGGTCGGTGAGAGACCTCGCGCACGGACTCGGGGGTGGCGCTGTAGAGGGTCATCGGCTCCGTGGCCCCGACCTCGATGTCGCCGCGAGCGGAGGCGACGGCGGTGTCCATGCCCCGGATCGCCTGGATCTGCTCGGCGGCGTCCTCCGGCATCTCCGCCGCGGAGACCACCACGTCGATCGGGCGGCGGGAATCCAGCTCCGAGGTGAGCGTCTCCTCGGCAGTCCGCGCTCCGACGGCCATCATGGTCATCAAGGTGGTGCCGATCAGCAGGGCCGCGATCGTGGCGGCGCTGCGTCGCGGGCTGCGGGCCACGTTCGCGCTCGCGATCCTCGCCGGGAGGCCGCCGATCCGGCCGATGATCCGGCCGACGAGAGCCGACAGCGGGCGGGTGACGATGACCAGCGTGGCCAGGACGCCCGTGAAGCTGATGACGCCCCCGGCCAGTGCGAGGAGGATGCCGAGCGAGGCGATCTGGTTCACGGCGAGGACGGTGCCCGCCGCCATGATGACGATGCCGGCCGCCACCGCGACGAGGCCCAGCACGCCCTGGACTCCCAGCCCACGACGCTGCGCGGGCGGAGCCGGGCGCAGCGCCTGCAACGGTGCCACACGGGTGGCGGAGCGCATCGGTGCGAGGCTCGCCGCGACCGTGATCACCACTCCGGCGAGCACCGGGAGCGCGACGGACCAGACGCTGAGCGGGACCAGCATGACGCCGTCCAACCAGCCGAGCCCTGCGGCGGCGGCGAGCGCGACCTGCGTCAGGACGTGCCCGCCGAGCATGCCGAGGAGCGCACCGATCACCCCGACGGTCAGGGACTCGCGCAGCACCACGCCGCGCACCTGTGATCGGGTCGCCCCGAGGGTGCGCAGCAGCGCAAGGCTGCGGGTGCGCTGGGCGACGGTCACGGCGAAGGTGTTCGCGATGACGACGGCGCTGGTGAACAGGGCGATCACCACGAACACGGCGAGCATCATCGCGAGGGCCCCGAAGCCCCGCATGAGCTCCCCGGCAGCCTCGTCCTCGGCCTCGCCGACAGTCTGGACCGTGAGGTCGTCAGTGGCGGCGTCCGCGGCGACGGCGGCGGGGTCGGCACCCTCGGGGACGCTGGCGAGCCAACGGTCCGTGAGGGTCCCGGCCGTCAGCCCGAGCAGCGCCTCGGCGTTCGCCTCGGAGACCAGGACCCGGGGCGTGCTCCCGAAGACGGCACCCTCGGGGGCCGGGGCGATGCCGACGACCGTGAAGGTGAGTTCATCGCCGCTGGCCGAATGATCGGCGGGCAGCACGACGGTGTCGCCGAGCGAGACCTCGAGCTCGTCGGCGGCGGTGGCATCGAGCACCACCTCGGAGGCGGACGTGGGAACCGTCCCCTCGGAGAGACCGTCCTGTCCCGAAGAACCCGGCGGAAGCATGGATGCTGAGAGGAAGACGCTGGATCCGGTGGCGGAGTCGAGCTGGACGTAGTCCATCAGCTGGGGCCACACGGCTTCGGCGCCGTCGATCGTGGGCGGGTCGAGCGGGGCCTGCGAGGACCACTGTTCGTCGGCCAGGGGACTCTCGATCGCGAGATCGGCTCCCTCGTACTGCTGGGAGGCCTGGGATCGCAGGGACGCCTGCATGAGGTTCCCGGCCAGCACCATGACGGCGACGAAGGCGCAGGACAGGGCGATGGTGACGACGGCGGCGAGGTGCCGCCGCAGCGGGGTGAGCTTCACGGGGGAGCGGCGGGCCATCAGCGCTGCCCCCGCAGGTCCTCGTCGCTGGCGATGCGACCGTCGGCGAGCGTGATGATCCTGTCAGCACGCTCCGCGGCCTCCCTCTCATGGGTGACCATGACGACCGTCTGGCCGAACTCGTCCACCGACAGACGCAGGAAGTTCAGGACCTCCTCGGTGGTGCGCGAGTCGAGGTTCCCGGTCGGCTCGTCGGCGAAGACCACGGCCGGGGAGGTGACCAGTGCGCGGGCGATTGCGACGCGCTGCACCTGCCCGCCGGAGAGCTGCGAGGGGAGATGGGAGAGACGGTCGCCGATCCCGAACGCCGAGGTGATGGTGTCCAGCCAGGCACGGTCCACCCGTGCTCCGGCGAGCTCGAGCGGCAGCAGGATGTTCTGCTCGGCGCTGAGCATCGGCAGCAGGTTGAAGGACTGGAACACGAAGCCGATCCGTTCGCGTCGGAGCTTCGTGAGGGCGTCGTCGCCCAGTGTGGTGATCTCGGTCCCGTCGATGCTGATGGATCCGCCATCGACGACATCGAGCCCTGCCAGCGTGTGCAGGAGCGTCGACTTGCCCGAGCCGGAGGGGCCCATGATCGCGGTGAACGCGCCCCGGGCGACATCGAGGTCGACCGTGTCCAGCGCGGTGACGATGCCGGCGCCGGTGCCGTAGGTGCGGGTGACCCCGCGGGCGATGATGGCCGGTGCGGCGGTGGACGCGCCGGTGGGGTCACCGGGGGAGGGCTGAGAGGCGAGGGACTGGGCAGTCATCGGGATCCTTCACGACGGGGTAGGCGGTCATCGACCATGCTCGTGCACCGATCTGCACCGCGTCGTCAGTCCGTGGTCCCGTGCAGGGGGACGATGTCCGACCTCAGGACGCCGTCGTGTCATACCCGGGCATGACGCGCGGGGGCAGATCCCGATGCTGCCTTGCGGCTGGCGGGGTGGGACTCCCCGGAGCGCGTGGCCGGCCCGGCCCTCTGCTCGGCCCGAGGCGCTCAGCACGTTCCGTTCGGCTCGTCCCCGTCCGCAGGTCGGCGCCTGTCCGTGGTCTCAGTCGGCGCCGGGGCTGACCAGACCGGTCTCGAAGGAGACGATCACGGCCTGCACGCGGTCCCGGGCGCCGAGCTTCGAGAGGACGCGGCCCACATGCGTCTTGACGGTCGCCTCGGCCACGAACAGCTCGGCGCCGATCTCCTGGTTGGAGTAGCCACGACCCATGAGCGCGAGGACCTCGCGCTCGCGCTCGGTGAGCACGTCGAGCACCGACGTGTCCTTCTCCTGGGGCTCAGGAGCGGCGATCACCCGGGCGAGCAGACGGCGGGTGGCCGACGGGGCGATCACCGCGTCGCCGCTGTGCACCGTGCGGATCGCGCCGAGCAGGTCCTCGGGCTGCGCATCCTTGAGCAGGAAGCCGCTGGCACCGGCGCGGATGGCGGAGACCACGTACTCGTCGAGGTCGAACGTGGTCAGCACGATGATCTTCGGGGCGCGACCCTCGGGGGACTGGGCCAGGATCCGTGAGGTGGCCTCGATGCCGTCCATCCGAGGCATGCGGACGTCCATCAGCACCACGTCGACGGTGCGGGCGCGCAGCTCCTCGACGGCCGCCGCACCGTCGGAGGCCTGGGCCACGACCTCCAGGTCGTCCTGGGAGTCGATCACCATCGCGAAGCCGGCCCGCACGAGAGGCTGATCGTCGACGAGGGCGATGCGCAGCGGGCGGTCCAGTGGTGTGGTCATCGGGGAGCTCCTCCGGGGTGGTGGGATGGTTCGGTGTGCTGTGGTGCGGTGCGCCCGGCCGTGTGTGTGACTGTATGTGTCGGGGTGGCCGCCGGCCGGATGGGGTCGACGGACGGTTCGGGCCGGGAGAGCTGGTGTCGGGGTCGGTCCGCGGTCCGCGGCGCCGTGAGAACGCTTCCGTCCAGCGGGATGGTCGCCTGCACCCGGTAGCCGCGTTCCTGGAGGGGCCCGGCCCGGAGGACCCCGCCGAACACGGCCATCCTCTCGCGCATCCCGGTGATCCCATGGCCCTCGCCGTCGGACTCCGGGTCGGTGCCCTGTCCGTCGTCGAAGACATCGATCTCCAGCCTCTGCGGTGTGCGGTGGATCCGGACCCTCGCGGAGGCTCCGCGCCCGGCGTGCTTAAGCACATTGGTCAGGGACTCCTGGATGAGCCGGAACACGGACATCCCGAGGGCTTGAGGGAGGTCCTCGATCCGGCCCTCGATGTCGAGGGACACGTCGAGGCCCGTGGCCCGGACCCGCGCGATCAGGTCCTCGAGCATCTCCGGTCCGGGCTGCGGGCCGAAGCTGGTCTCGTCCTCCTGGCGCAGAACTCCCAGCAGGGAGCGCATGTCGGCGAGCGCCGCCCGCCCGGTCTCCCCGATGGTGGAGAGGACCTCGGCGGCCTTCTCCGGCTTCTGGGCGGCGACGAAGCGGCCGCCGTCCGCCTGCGCGATGATCACGGACAGCGAGTGGGCGACCACATCGTGCATCTCGCGGGCGATGCGCGCACGCTCGTCGGCGACGGCCAGCGCGGTGCGCTGCTCCCTCTCCCGGATGGCCTGCTCCGCCCGGTCACGGGTGAGCGCGAGCTGCCGCACCCGGGCGCGCTGGAGGCTCGCCAGGGCCCAGACCGCGACGATGGTGATGCTGCCGACGAGGATCAAGGTGCTGAACATGATCGCCGCCTCGAGCGGACCGCCGTACTCGTCGCGCACGGCGCCCACGGCCCACGAGGTCGCCTGGACCAGGACGCCGAGGAATCCGGCGCCGACGCCGAGACCGTGCACGAGGCGCGAGCCGTAGGCGACCGCGCAGAACATCGCGTAGAACGTGAGAGCATCGCCCATCACGACCGGGATGCCGACGAGGACATGGAGCAGCGCCAGGCCGCCGATGACCAGGACCCCGAGGGCAGGACGTGTCCGGCACACGGCGCCGGTCAGGATCATCGGTACGGAGAAGACCGTCCACCAGCCGAACGATCCTGTCCAGAAGCCCGAGACGAGAATCAGGAAGGCGGCGGCGCCGAAGGCGATCAGGTCGACGGTGCCGGGGTTCTCGATGATCCAGCGGAAGGGGTCGGAGCGGCGGACGCGCCCGTCCGGCACGTCGGTCCGCGCATCGGGTCCGTTCGTCATGGGTTCGAGCGTACGGGGACGAGCATGCGTCGCGCGTCAGACCGCAGTCGGACAGTCCGTCGTGGGACGGATCGGGTCAGAGCAGGGTCTGCGGCGGCTCGAGCAGCTCCGGGCCGTCGTTGCCCACCCTGCCGACAGCCGGATCCACCTCGCGCACCTCGAGCGTCGAGTCGTCGAGCAGATGCGCGTCGTCCAGGATCCATTCCTGCGCCGCGTGGCGATCGTCCATGGCGGTGTCCAGCCAGGCATCGATCTCACCGCGGCGCAGCATCACCGGGGTGCGGTCGTGGAGCTCGGCGAGATCACCGGTGGCTTCCCGGGTGATGATCGTGGCGCTGAGCAGGTAGGTGCCGTCCTCCGTGGCGGCGGGCCCTTCGTGCTGCCCGGGACCCTTCCACCAGGAGACCAGGGCCGCCATGTACTGCGGGGTCCCGTCGGCCGGGGCGATGAAGTACGGCTGCTTGCGTGTGCCCTTGGCGTCCCGCACCCACTCGTAGTACCCGTCCATCGGGACGATCGCCCGATACCGCCCGAGGCTCCCGCGGAAGCTCGGCTTCTCCCCGAGGGTCTCCCGTCGGGCGTTGAAGGTGCGTGAGGAGAACGAGGCCTCCTTCGCGAACGGTGGCAGCAGGCCCCACCGGGCGACCCGGAGGGCTCGGACCACCTCGCCGGTCTCCGTGTCCACCGATTCGGTGACCACGTGGATCGGCGCCGTGGGCGGGATGTTCCAGCGGCTGCGCAGATGCGGATCGGTGAGGTCGACAGCGCCCAGGTCGTCGACCAGCGGGTCGATCTCCTGGAAGAAGGCGAAGCGGCCGCACATGTCAGGAGTCCTTGGGCGAGGAGCCGCCGTCGGAGAGTCCGGATGTGGCGGTGCCTGCTGCATCGGAGCCGTCGGCTGCGCCGGATGACACCGCCGGCACGCCGTGGCGAGGAGTGAGGCGGGCGTCCTCACCGGTGTAGGCCTCGGAGTCGCGGTGCAGGTTCTTCAGGCGGATGTCGCGACCTTCGTCGATGATGTCCTCCCGCTTCGACTCCGCCTTCTCCGCGGCCTTGGAGTCCCGCATCGGGAGGTCGAGGGTGTCCTCGGCCGGCTTGCCGGACTCGAGCTCGCGGGCCCTCTCGAACTCGGCGTCGACCTCCGCGCCGAGGATGATCACGATGTTGATGATCCACAGCGCGAACAGCACGGCCATGATGCCGCCGATGGCTCCGTAGCTCGAGTAGCCGGCGACGGTGCCCATGTAGATCGACAGGGCGACCGCGGCGACGGCGATGCCGACGATCGCGAACACTCCGCCGGGGGAGATGAGACGGAACGGCTTGGCGATGTTCGGGGCGCCCCAGTAGAGCAGCGAGATCAGGGCGAAGGCGAGCACCAGGATCACGGGCCACTTCACCCAGGTCCAGATCGGCAGGAACGATCCGGTCAGGAAGCTCAGCGCGCCCTCGGCTCCGATCGAGGACGCGATCGGCCCCAGGATCCCGTCCACGAGCGACTGGTTCAGGAGGATCGAGACCATGATCAGGAGGATGCCGAGGATCATCGCGATCGTCAGGCCGAGCATCGAGAGGGTCAGGCGGATCGGCCCGCGGCCCTCGGGGATCTCGTAGACCTGGTTCGCGACCCGGCCGAACGCCTTGATGTAGCCCGAGGCGGACCAGAGGGCGGTGGCGATACCGATGATCAGCGCGATGGTGCCACCGGTCGCCGAACCCATGAGTGACGTGATGGTCGAGCTGACGGCCTCGCTCGCGCCGAGCTCGGATCCGCTCGCCGCCGAGGAGATGGCCTGGGTGATGAGGTCGGCGATCTGATCCTTGATGGGGGCCAGCAGCAGGGTGGCCAGGGAGAACAGCGCCAGCAGCGTCGGTGCTATCGAGAGCACCATGAAGTAGGTGAGCTTCGCGGCCTGGTCGGTGCCGCCGTCGCGCGTGAACTCGGACAGCACGCGCTTGGCCATGTACTTCAAGGTCGGCCGGCTGAGGCGGGGGGACGACGGATCGGGGGAGTCGGCCATGAGGTGGGCTCCTGGGGTGTGGAGGATCTCGAGGACAGGTGCTGTCATCCTGCCACGAGGCGGGGCTGGGAGAGTTATCCACAATTCCTGACAAGTGCCAGCAAAAGGGCTCCGGTTCGATCTACAGTGACCGACGTGCGTGTGAAGCGTATTCCACGATCGGAAAGGACCGGTCGGTCAGGCCGGGAGGGGACTGGATGGACACCGCCGCCGTCATCGAGGCCGAATCACGGGAGCTGATCCGGCGCCGAGGCCTCGACGCACAGGCGGACCAGCTCGAGCCGCTGATCAGGGAAGTCGTCGCCGACTACGACCGGCGCTCCTCCTCCGGCGAAGTGCCGGTCCTGCACGACGACGATTCGACCGTGGCCGAGGTCGCCGCCCGCATCGGCGGCTTCGGCCCGCTCCAGGAGATGCTGGATGATCCGTCGGTCGAGGAGATCTGGCTGAACTCCCCGAGCCAGGTCTTCTGCGCTCGCAACGGTCGCAGCGAGCTGACCACGATCATCCTGTCGGACACCGAGGTGCGCGGGATCGTCGAACGGATGCTGGTGAGCTCCGGGCGTCGGCTGGACATGAGCACGCCATTCGTGGATTCCCTCCTACCTGACGGCTCGCGCCTGCACGTGGTGATCCCCAGCGTCACCCGGGCCCATTGGGCGATCAACATCCGCAAGTTCGTCGCGAAGGCGTACGACCTCAGAGGGCTCGTCGCCCTCGGGTCGCTCACGATCCAGGCGGCGGACTTCCTCGATGCGGCGATCGACTCGGGGCTCAATGTCGTGGTGAGCGGAGCCACCGGTGCCGGGAAGACCACCTTCCTGCGCTGCCTCGCCCAGTCCATCGGCGCACGAGAACGTGTCGTCACGATCGAGGAGGTCTTCGAGCTGGACCTGGGACTGCGGGATGTGGTGGCCATGCAGACCCGGCAGGCGAATCTCGAGGGAACCGGCGAGATCTCCATGCGTCGTCTGGTGAAAGAAGCTCTGCGGATGAGGCCCAGCCGCGTCATCGTCGGGGAGGTCCGGGAGGCGGAGTCGCTGGACATGCTGATCGCCCTGAACAGCGGGTTGCCCGGCATGGCCTCGATCCATGCGAACTCCGCACGCGACGCGATCACCAAGCTCTGCACCTTGCCGCTGCTCGCCGGGGAGAACATCTCCAGCCGATTCGTCGTCCCCACCGTCGCCAGCTCCATCGACCTCGTCGTGCACCTCGACATGCTGGCCGACGGTCGACGGCGGGTGCGGGAGATCGTCGGGCTCGGTGGACGCGTGGAGGACGAGGTCATCGAGATCTCGGAGCTGTTCGTTCTGCGCGGGGAGCGTCTCGTGCGTGGGGACGGGCACCCGCCGCATGCGGAGCGGTTCGCCCGTGCGGGGCATGACCTGAGTGCGCTGCTGGGCCGAGCGGACGCGGCATGAGCGACGGGGCGTTCCTGGGGCTGATCGCCGGACTCGGTCTCCTGTCCATCTGGTGGTCGTCGTGGGAGCAGGAGGGCGAGATCCCTCGGCGCGGGAAGATCGCTCGGGTCATGGATCGTCTGAGGGACGACCTGGTCACCGTCGGCCTGACATCTGTCCCTCCCGCTGCCGTTCCCGCGCTGAGCGCGGGCCTCGGCCTCGTGGTCTCCGCCGCCCTCTGGGCAGTCTCGAGCGCAGTCGTCCCCTCCCTGGCCATCGGCGTCGCGTCGATGATCCTTCCGGTCGTATTCCTGCGCTCAGCGGCCCGGCGACGCGCGACCGCGATGCGCGAGGTCTGGCCGGAAGCCGTCGATCACATCAATTCAGCGATCCGCGCCGGGCTCTCGCTTCCCGAAGCGCTGGTGCAGCTCAGCAGGAAAGGTCCTGAGGACCTTCGCCCCGCCTTCCACGAGTTCTCGCTCGACTATCAGGCCAGCGGTGACTTCGCCGTCAGCCTCGACCGGCTCAAGGTGCGGCTCGCCGATCCTGTCGGGGATCGGATCGTCGAGGCGCTGCGGATCACCCGGGACGTGGGAGGGACCGATCTGGGAGGTCTCCTGCGCACGCTTGCTGCCTTTCTCCGCGAGGACGCACGAACCCGAGCGGAGCTCGAGGCGCGACAGTCCTGGACGGTCAATGCGGCACGACTGGCCCTTGTCGCACCCTGGCTGGTGCTGGCCCTGATGTCGACCCGCCCCCAGGCCGCGCAGGCCTACGACTCGCCGATGGGGATGGCGATGATCCTGATCGGGGCCGTGGTGTCGCTGATCGCATACCGGGTCATGCTGCAGATCGCGCGTCTGCCCCAGGACGAGCGGGTCCTGCGATGACCGCCTCCGGCACCACCTTGACCGGTGCCCTCCTGGGCCTCGTGCTCGGACTCGGTCTCGCCCTGATCGCCGGTCATCTGCCCTGGCTCCGATCGCGTGACCTCGATGCCCGGATCGATCCGTACCTGCGGCGCTCGCGGGCCTCATCGCTGTTCAGCCCTTCTGCGGCCACGAGCCGAGCCCGGGTGGTCGCGGAGAACCTGCTGGGCCCTGTTGCGCATCGCGTCCTGGGAGTCCTCGAACGGCTCACCGGCGGAGCGGACCAGCTCGAGCGCCGACTCCGGCTGGCGGGGCGGCGCTCCTCCACGGACTCCTTCCGAATCGAGCAGGTCGTCTTCGCGGTCTTCGGCCTGGTCCTCGGCGTCGTCGTCGCCCTCCTCGCGATGAGCACCCGCGGGGCGAGCCCCGTGCTCGGCCTGCTCATCGTGGCTCTGGGCGTGGTCCTGGGCGTGCTGCTCAGGGACTATCTGCTCGGCGTCGAGATCACACGTCGCGCCGCGAGGATGGCCCGGGAATTCCCGACGGTCGCCGATCTGCTCGCCCTCGCCGTCGCAGCCGGGGAGAGCCCGATCGCGGCCATGGAGCGCGTCGCCCGGACCTCCACCGGCGCCCTGCCTGACGAGTTCGCGGCGACCGTCGCGGACATCCGTTCCGGAACCAGCGTCGCTCAGGCGCTGGCTTCCTTGGGCATGCGTACTCCGCTGCAGTCCCTGAGCCGTTTCGGGGAGGGGGTCTCCGTCGCGATCGAACGCGGAACGCCTCTCGCGGACGTGCTCCGTGCGCAGGCGCAGGACGCTCGAGAGGCATCCACGCGCGACCTGATGGAAATCGCAGGCCGACGCGAGATCTACATGCTCATGCCGGTCGTCTTCTTCGTCATGCCGCTCGTGATCGTCTTCGCCATCTTCCCCGGGCTCGCCGTCCTCCAGATCTCCGTCTGACCCTCCGTCCTGACGTTCCGCACGATCCGCCGACCGCACGATCCGCCCGACCGCCCGACCGCCCGACCGCCCGCTCACCAGATCCGACACGACCCGATGAATCCACCGCACCACCGACAAGGAGCACGACATGACCGTTCACCGCACTCGACTCCACCGCTCATCCCGCCGCGTGCGGCCCACCACCCGGGTCGCCGAGCACGCCGGAACCCCTGAACCGAGTCCTCTGGCGCGCCTCCTGGCACGCCTCGGCTCGGACCGCGGCGATGTTCCCGGGTGGGTGCTCATCACATTGATGACTGCCGGGATCGTCGTCGCGCTCTGGGCCGTCGCCTCCGACCAGATCGTCCAGATCTTCGAGAACGCCATGGCGCCGTTCCTCGGCGGAAGCCTCTGAGTGCGAGAGCTCCGAGAACCCCTCCGTGATCAGCACCTCGCCCTCGCAGCCCCCCGCCCGCACTTGTCATGGCAGCCGTCGAGGCCGGGCACACGGCGCACGGTGCCTCACCGGAGCACTGCGTCGCGACGACGGTTCCGCCGTGGCGGAGTTCCCGATGATCGCGGTCCTGATCATCGTGATCGCGCTCGCCGTGGTGCAGGCGGCCCTGATCCTCCATACCCGCAACACACTGATCGACGCGGCGGTGCAGGGCGCCCATCATGCATCCCTGGTCGGGGCGACGCCTCAGGACGGAGCCTCCCGCGCCGAGCAGCTGATCGAGAGCCGGTTCGGAGACGCCTTCGAGGCCGAGGCCACTGCGACGCAGGGGGCGGACGGCACCATCGAGGTCGAGGTGAGCGCGACACTCCCGCTGGTGGGCCTCTTCGGACCCGCCGGAGGCATCACCGTCGAGGGTCGCGCACTGGATGAGGAGTCCTGGTGACCGGGGTGACCGGGGTGACCGGGGTGGCCCGGGCGCGCCGTGCGGTGCACACGATGACCGGCCGCCGGCGAGCACGACTTCGGTCCCGGCCACCGGTCTCGCCGCGCCACTGCCGCTGGGCGACGCGCAGGACGGGGCGGCTGGGTCGGGATGACGGGAACGCGCTCGTGGAATTCGTGGTGCTCTCCGCAGCGCTGCTGATCCCCTCCCTCTACCTGGTGCTCACCCTGGGGTCCGTGCAGGCCGCAGTGTTCGCTGCGGACACGATCGCCCGGGACGCAGCCCGGATCCATGCCGTCGCCCCGGACCAGGCCGATGCGGTGCAGCGGACGCAGCAGCACACGTCCATGATCCTCGAGGACTTCCATCTCGCCGGAACCGACGTCGTCCAGATCAGCTGCAGCGAGACGCCCTGCTCGACCCCGGGAGGAATGGTCACCGCTGAAGTGCGCATCCTCGTTCCGGTTCCGGGACTGGGCCCGATCCTCGGCGAGAACGGACCGGTCACCGTGGGAGCGGCGCACGCCGTCCAGGTCGATCAGTATCGAGTGGCCGGCTGATGCGCCTCCTTGCTCGGCTTCGGGATCCGCGTGGATCCATGACCGTCCTGACCACCGGTGTCCTCGTCGTGATCCTCATGGTGATCGGCGTGGGCACCGCGATCACGGGCGTCCACCTGGAGCGCACGGAGCTGCAGCACGCCGCAGACAGTGCCGCTCTGGCCGCGTCGCAGGCCATGGACCCTGCTCGTCTCTACGACTCCGCCGGGGGAGACGCCCTGCACGAGGGATCCGCCCGCCGCGCGGCCGAGGACCACCTGCGCAGATACCCGCTCGACACGACCCGCACCGAGAACCTCCACGTCGAGTCCGTCGAGGTCGATGGGGACCGCACCGTGCGCGTGGTCCTCTCTGCGCGCACCCACCCACCCCTGGCAGGGTGGTTCACGCGGGGGACCGGGCTGTCGGTCCCCCTGACCGTCTACGGAGAGGCCCGAGCCCGATGACCCCGACCGTCCCACCTGCTCCGAGAGCGCCCACGACACCGAGGACCCCGCTGGCCACCGTCCTGCTCGCTCCGGACAAGTTCAAGGGGACGCTCAGCGCAGCCGAGGTGATCGACGCCCTCGCCCGCGGCATCAGGGAGAGCGCACCCCAGGTCGAGCTGCTGTCCTGCCCCATCGCCGACGGCGGCGACGGCACGGTCGACGCCGCGCTCGCCGCGGGCGCCGAGCTGCGCTCGAGCATGGTCACCGGCCCGACGGGAGAGCCACGTACCGCACGCTGGGCCCTCTCCGGCCGGACTGCGATCCTCGAGCTCGCGGAGGTCGTCGGCCTGCGGGCACTGCCTGACGGGACCCTGGCCCCGGGAGCCGCTTCCACCCGGGGACTCGGCGAGCTGATACTGGCCGCCGTCGAGACTGGCGCGATCACCGTCGTGGTGGGACTCGGCGGCAGCTCCTCCACCGATGCCGGAGCCGGACTCCTGCAGGGGCTCGGAGCCCGCCTGCGCGCCGCGGACGGCGCAGATATCGCGCCCGGCCTGGACGGTCTCACCGCCCTCGTCTCCGCCGACCTCTCGCCCGCACTGGCCGCGCTCGAGGGCGTCTCCCTCGTCGCGGCCAGCGATGTCACCAACCCCCTGGTGGGCAGGGACGGCGCCGCTGCGGTGTACGGACCGCAGAAGGGCATCACCCCGACAGAGATCGACCAGGCGAACGGCGTGCTCGCGGCCGCCGCAGAGATCCTGGATCCCGACGTCACCGTCCGCGACGCCCCGGGAGCAGGGGCAGCCGGAGGTACCGGCTTCGCCCTCTTCCTTCTCGGCGCCGAGCAGCGATCCGGCGCCGACGTCGTCTTCGAGCTGGCCGACGTCGACGCCCTCCTGGACCGCGCGGACGTGGTCATCACCGGGGAGGGGAAGCTCGACGAACAGACCCTGCACGGCAAGGGCCCCGCCGAGATCGCCCGTCGGGCCCGGGAACGAGGTCTCCCGGTCGCAGCGGTGGCCGGTGCCATCACCCTCGGCGGTGACGAGCTGCACGCGGCGGGCATCGTCCGTGCCTGGGATCTCACCTCGCGGGCAGGCAGCGTGCAGGACGCCATGGAGAACACCGTGCCCTGGTTGATCGAGGTGGGGCGCGACCTCGGGGTCTGGCTCGTGAACGAGCCGGACGCCCCGGAGCCGTCGGCCCGTCCAGAGGACCTGCCGTAGACTCTGGCCTTGTGTCTTCCACCGACTTCTCCGTAGAGATCCCCCAGTTGCGCTCCACCCTGTCGTCCATCGAGCAGGTGACTGACATCGAGGCGCTTGACGCCAAGATCGTCGACCTCGAGGCGCAGGCGTCGGCCCAGGACCTCTGGGACGACGTCGAGAACGCGCAGAAGGTCTCCTCCTCCCTGTCGCATGCGCAGTCCGAGCGTCGGCGGATCAGCGAGCTCTCCTCTCGCATCGAGGACCTCGAGGTGATGGTCGAGCTCGCCGCCGAGGAGAACGACGCGGACACGCTCGCCGAGGCCGAGCGCGAGCTCATCTCCATCCACAGGACCCTCGACGAGCTCGAGGTGCGCACGCTGCTCGCCGGCGAGTACGACGAGCGCGACGCCGTGGTGACGATCCGCGCCGGAGCAGGCGGCGTCGACGCCGCGGACTTCTCCGAGATGCTCCTGCGCATGTACCTGCGCTGGGCCGAGCGTCACGGCTACGCCACCAAGGTCATGGACACCTCCTATGCGGAGGAGGCCGGGCTGAAGTCCGTCACCTTCGAGGTCTCCGCCCCGTACGCCTACGGCACCCTCTCGGTGGAGGGCGGCACCCATCGCCTGGTGCGCATCAGCCCCTTCGACAACCAGGGCCGTCGCCAGACCTCCTTCGCCGCGGTCGAGGTGATCCCGCTGATCGAGTCCACCGATGCGATCGAGATCCCCGAGAACGACCTCAAGGTCGACGTGTTCCGTTCCTCGGGCCCCGGTGGCCAGTCCGTGAACACCACGGACTCCGCCGTGCGCATGACGCACCTCCCCACCGGCACCGTCGTCTCGATGCAGGACGAGAAGTCGCAGATCCAGAACCGTGCCGCGGCGCTGCGCGTCATGCAGTCCCGTCTGCTGCTGCTGAAGAAGGCTGAGGAGGCCGCCGAGCGCAAGGAGCTCGCCGGTGACGTCAAGGCCAGCTGGGGCGACCAGATGCGCTCGTACGTGCTGAACCCGTACCAGATGGTCAAGGACCTGCGCACCGAGTACCAGGAGGGCAACCCCTCCTCCGTGTTCGACGGCGAGATCGACGAGTTCATCGACGCCGGGATCCGGTGGCGCGCGGAGGAGAGCAAGCAGCAGGACTGAGCTGGGCGCGAGGACCCGAGGACAGCAGGGCCCGGGCGAGCAGGGCCTGGACGGCGCGGTCGACGTGAGCATCGGCACCCGGCCTTGACCAGGTTTTGACCAGGTCGGGGAGTGCTCCTCCAGGGAATCGTGCGGCGTCGCCCCTACGCTGGGAGCGCACGACTTCCCCGATGTGAACAGGCAACCGTGATCCGTTTCGACAACGTCACCAAGACGTACATGCGCGGCCAGCACCCCGCCGTGGAGAATCTCGACATCGAGTTCTCCCGCGGGGAGTTCGTGTTCCTCGTCGGGGCCTCCGGTTCCGGTAAGTCCACCATGATGCGCATGGTGCTCAAGGAGACCGCCCCCACCCGCGGCACCGTGTACGTCGCCGGCCGCGACCTCTCCCGCATCCCGTCCTGGCGGGTCCCCGCACTGCGCCGCGACATCGGCATGGTCTTCCAGGACTTCCGTCTGCTGCCGTCCAAGACGGCCTACCAGAACATCGAGTTCGCCCTGGCGGTGATCGGCACCCCCCGCAAGGTGGTGCGCCGCCTGGTGCCCGAGATGCTCGAGATGGTCGGTCTCGAGGACAAGGGCAAGCGACTCCCTCATGAGCTCTCCGGCGGTGAGCAGCAGCGTGTGGCCATCGCTCGCGCCTACGTCAACCGGCCCACGATCCTGCTGGCGGACGAGCCGACGGGAAACCTCGACCCGTCCACTGCCGAAGGGATCCTCGAGCTGCTCTCCGAGATCAACGAACGTGGGACGACCGTGGTCATGGCCACCCACGATCAGTCGGCGGTGGACAGGATGCGTCGCCGCGTCGTCGAGATGGTCGGCGGCAAGGTGGTCCGGGATGAACAGGACGGCCGCTACGAGACGGAGGACGCGCTCAGCGTCATCTCCGGGAACCTGCCCGATGATTCGGCCCACCGCGAGGAGCATCCGCTGGACGATGTCGAGGGCCCAGGCGGCGCCGCGTCCGGACAGGGCTCGTCCGCCCGGGACGACGAGCCCGCATCGGATGTCCTCGAGGAGGAGCTGATCGACGAGCGGGATGCGCGTCTCGCCCAGGAGGAGGACGCCTTCACGGAGGACGAGGACGAGGAGGACCTGCGATGAGAGCGCGGTACATCCTCGGAGAGATCCTCACCGGACTGTGGCGGAACGTCGCGATGGTCATCTCGGTCGTCATCGTCACCGCGGTGTCCCTCACGTTCGTGGGGACCGGTCTGCTGATGCAGAAGCAGATCATGGACATGAAGGACACCCTGGTCGAGCAGTCACAGGTGACGATCTTCCTGTGCTCCCCGCACTCGACGGCGGCCTCGTGCGCAGGAGGAGCCGCGACCGACGCCCAGATCGACTCGGTGCAGCAGGCGCTCGAGGGCGACGTGCTCTCCCCGTACATCGCCTCGTACGACGAGCGCACCCAGGACGAGGCGCTCGCGATCTACCAGGAGCAGTTCGCCGGCGAGGGGTTCGTCTCGAACTTCACCGCGCAGGACATGCCTGTCTCCTTCCACATCACGCTCAAGAACGCCGATGAATCCGCCGCGGTGGTCGAGTTCTTCCAAGGTCGCGAAGGGGTCGACGAGGTCTCCGACCTGCTCAGCACCTTCGCCCCGTTCATCGACGTGCTCAATCAGTCCACGCTGTTCGCCCTCGGCCTCGCCGCGCTGATGCTCATCGCCGCCCTGCTCCTGGTGGCGACCACCATCCGGATGTCCGTGGCGGGCCGTCGTCGCGAGATCGCGATCATGCGACTGGTCGGTGCCTCGAACCTCTTCATCCGCCTGCCGTTCCTGCTCGAGGGGGCGGTCGCCGCGATCATCGGCGGCGTGATCGCCTCGGGGATGCTCTGGATGGGGTTGCACTACATTGTGCAGGGATGGCTCGCCCCCACCCTCGGCGGCCAGCTGATCACCGTCGGAGTCGCCGATCTCCTCTGGGCGGCGCCCGTGCTGATCCTCCTGGGTGCCTTCCTCTCGATCGCCTCCTCGGTGGTCTCCCTGAACCGTTATCTGAAGGTGTGACCATGTCTCTGAGGTCTCCGAGCGTCCTGCGCCGGCCGCTGGCCGTCGCCGCCACGGCGATGTTGGTGCTGACCACGATGGTGGCCGGGCCCCTGTCGCCGGCGACGGCCGACGGGGACAAGGATCAGAAGGTCTCCGAGCGGGCCGACATCGATCAGCAGCTCGAGGATCTCCGGATCGACCTCGGCGGGGTCAACGATGATCTCGCGGACACGTACATGGCGCTGGCAGAGACCGAGCTCCTCATCCCGCAGGCCCAGCAGGACCTCGAGGATGCCCAGGCCGAGCTCGAGGCCGCGCAGGAGAACAACCGGCAGATCGGTGAGCGCCTCACCGCTGCGCAGGACGAGGAGAAGCAGCTCTCCGGCCAGGTCGAGAGCGGCCAGGACGAGGTGGACAGCAGCGACGAAGAGCTGTCGCAGATCGCGCTGGATGCCTATAAGGGCGGCGGGATGCCCAGCCCGTCGAGCGTCTACATCGGTGGCGGATCCCCGCAGGACACCGTGGACCGGTCCATGAACTATCAGCTCACGCTCGAGTCCCAGGGCAGCAGGCTGGATACCCTGCGCTCCGATCAGGCCGTCACCGAGAACTCCGCGGACAGGCTCACCGCAGTCCGGGAGGAGATCGACGCCCTCAAGTCCGATGCCGAGGACGCCGTGGACCGCACTGTGGCGGCGGAGGATGCCGCGGCGACCGCGAAGCAGGATCTCGACGATCTCTATGCCACCCAGAAGACTCAGCGGGATGACCTCGAATCCAAGAAGGCCACCTACGAGGAGGACGAGGAGGACCTCGAGTCCCGCGGCTCGACCCTCGACGAGGAGATCCAGGAGCTCGCCCAGCAGGAGCGTGAGCGCGAGGAGGCGGAGCAGGCCAAGAAGGAGAAGCCGGCGCCGGCGCCCGCGCCCAACGGCGGCGGGGGCGGGTCCTCGAGCTCGAACGGGGGATGGGTCTACCCGGTCAATGCCCGCTTGAACTCCAACTTCGGCTGGCGGTACCACCCGATCTACCACACCCGCAAGCTGCATGCCGGGGTGGACTTCCCGGTGGCCTGCGGAGTCCCGGTGGGCGCCGCGCACTCCGGTCGCGTCCTCGCGCACACCTACAACAGCGGCGCCGGCAACAAGCTGATCCTCAGCCACGGCATCCAGAACGGGAAGCTCATCACCAGCTCCTACCATCACCTCCAGGGCTACGCGGCCCCGGTGGGCGCTGAGGTCTCCGCCGGCGACCCTGTCGGCTACGTGGGGACCACGGGCTCCTCGACCGGCTGCCATCTGCACTTCGAGATCCAGGAGGACGGCAACTCCGTCAATCCGGCCAACTACCTCTGATCCCCGCCGCCTGATCTCCACGCGCCGATCCAGGGTTCGTCGAGACAGGACAGGACCAGAACCGGGTGAGCGTCGAGCAGGACATATTCGCTCGCCCGCCCCGGTGGCCACGGCGTAAGCTGGGACATCGGTCGCGGCACGAGCCCGACCGGCACACGAGCAGCAGAACCACTGCGGAGCGGAGGGACCCCATGGCGGCGAAGAAGTCGGCGGCGAAGAAGGCCGCCCCGGAGGATGGTCCTGAGAAGAAGCTCATCGCCTCGAACAAGCGCGCCTATCACGACTACTTCATCGACGCGACCTGGGAGGCGGGCATCGTGCTCACCGGCACCGAGGTGAAGTCGCTGCGTGATCGTGGTGCGTCCCTGATCGACGGGTACTGCTTCGTCGAGGGTCGTGAGGTGTGGATGGACGCCGTGCACATCGCGCCCTACGTGAAGGGCACCTGGACGAACCATGCCGCGCGGCGCAAGCGCAAGCTGCTCATGCACAAGGCGGAGATCGAGAAGCTCGCGAGCAAGTCCCGCGAGAAGGGCTTCACGATCGTGCCGCTGCAGATCTACTTCCTCGGATCGCACGCGAAGGTCGTCATCGGCCTGGCGCGCGGCAAGAAGGAATGGGACAAGCGCCAGACCCTGCGGGAGAAGCAGGATCTGCGCGAGACCCAGCGCGCGATCCGTCAGCGCGAACTGGTCTGAGGCACTCGGCACTCGGCGCTCGGCACACGATCCGACGTCGGGTCGATGCTGCCGGGCCCGCGGGCGGTCAGCTCCGTCGTTCGAGCCGGGCGACGGTCTGCCTGCTCGATTCCAGCAGGCTCCCGTCGGATTCCCCGAGATTCTCCCGCATGAACAGAGCCCTCCGGGCATCCTCCAGGGCGCTGTCCCACAGAGAGGACGCGGCCTCCGCGGAGCCAGCCTCCTGGGCGGCGAGGGCATGGTCGAACCGGCATTTCGCGCGGTGCTGGAACACGGAGGCCAGCAGTGCCAGGGAGGACGGCGAGGTCGGATCCTCGAACCCGGTCTCCTCGGCGGCCAGGTCGAACTGTTCCTCAGCGGAGGTGAAGGCTCCCTGCCACTGCAGGACATGGGCGTACCGGGTGCGCCGCACCGCTCGCACGAGAGCCGAGTGCTCCGCCTGTTCCAGAGATCTGCGAGCGGCGATCGCCGCTTCGTCGAGCCGGCCCAGCATGCGCAGGTAGGCGACGCTCCGGGGATCCTCCGGGTTCTGCGCGCACCACCGGCTCAGCGCGTCCGGATCCTCGACGATCTCTCGCAGGGTGTCATCATCGACGGTGACCTGCACACCTGCAGCGGAGAATCCGACCATGCCCACATCATGCCACCCGTCCTCGCGGGCCGTGAGGCGAGCTGGCCCGGCTCGGGCCTGGCCGTTCACCGTGAGCTCGGGCCTGGCCGTTCACCGTGAGCTGAGGGATATTAGCTTCAGTTCGTCGAGCACTCGCGGTAGACTCGGGGGACGACGCACGGGTTCGCCCGTCGTTCGTGGTGTTTGACAACAGAAGAGTGAGTGCAAGGATGATCCCTCGGGATCGTCGATATCTGCTGCATACCCACGCTGGGGGCCGATCGGTTTCGACGGTAGTTGTCCAGCAAGGGGAAGCGGGCCGAGAACCCAGAGTCATCTCGTTAATGTCCTCTGGAAACCAATAAGTGCCGAATCCAAGCGCACTGACTTCGCTCTCGCTGCCTGATCAGCGTTAGCAGTCTGGAACCCCGGGCTTGCTTCTGACCCGGATCGTTCCATCATCTAAGAAGCCACTGCTGCCGACCCTCGTCATCGGGGAAGGATGAACACCTCAGAGTGACTGAGTCTGTCGACGACGTGTCCGTGCGAACGTCGGGACTGAGAAAACGTCAATACGGACTGCGCCCGGAGAAGCCCTAGCTCCGCACTATCGGACGCGGGTTCGATTCCCGCCGGCTCCACCATTGCACTCACTAGAAGAGGCCCCCTCACCTGCGCTGATGCGCCGGGGAGGGGGCCTTTTCCGTGTCTGGGTCCAGCTGTGGGGCCAGCTGATCTCCCAGTCGGCCCCACAGCTGCATGCTCAGCGGGCGTCGTACGTCAGCCCGTGACCCAGTTCGTAGCGGCTTCCGTCGGCGTCCACATAGACGTAGGGGCGCCCGTCCATATGCTGCTCCTTGGCGTAGCCCGGCACATCGTTGGGGGAGGCGCAGCGACCGTCCTCGTCGACTGCGATCGCGTCGGCGTCGATCGGGAACGTGATCGGGAGGCGTCCGCTGGGCGAGTAGCCGCCGAGCACCGCGTCGACCATCGTCACGTAGTCGGACTCGAACCCGATGAGCAGGCCGTCGGCCAGCGGCTCGATCACATCGAGCAGCCACGGATACATCGCGTTCAGCCCGATGACCATCGTGTCGACGCTCTCCCGGATCTGCTGCACCTTGGCGATGTCCACGTGCGAGTGGTCATCGATCGCGAGATCGGCGATCCCCACGAACTCGAAGTAGGCACCCACGAACGGCTTCATGAGCACGATCGCGACATCAGCGCGGCGGAAGTCGGTGATGAAATCGACCTCGGGATGCGCCTGTTCGAGACGGCTGCGCAGCGCATCCAGCGACTTGACCGTGATCCCCTGCTCCATGAGCTCGACGTAGACCGTCTTCCCTGTGAGCGAGGCGGGGCGCAGCGGCAGGGTCGCGTCGTGATTCTTGGCGAGCACCACCGAACGACGGTGTGCATCCGCCGCCGCGGTCGCCTCGGCGCTCGCGACCACACGGTCCGCCTCCTCGGGGTCTGCGTACGGGTTCTCGAAAAGACCGAGCGCGAAGAGCTCCTCGAGCAGCATCCGGGCCGCTTCGTCGAGCCGCTGCGAGGTGAAGTGGCCGCTCACGAAGGCCTCCCGCACGGACGCGATGTCGTTGGTGTCGGCGAACATGTCCGTGCCGGCCATGACGGCTCGCCCCACGCGCTGCGCCGTGGTGAGCTCCTCGACGCCCCAGGCCATCTTGGACAGCACCCCGGAATCGGAGTTGATGTAGCCGCGGTGGCCCATGGTGCGCAGGAGGTCGAGCACCTCGCGGTTGAAGGCGAAGCCGACCTGCTCGAACTCCGTGAGCCGTCCCTGCGGGGTCGAGGACTTCTCCTCCGACGGGATCGCGTAGTACGGCATGATCGAGGAGGTCCCGGCGTCGATCGCGGCCTGGAACGGGGGCAGATGGTACTGCTCGAGCGACCCTGGCGTGGGGTAGATGTTCAAGCTGCCCTCGACGTAATGGGGGTCGGTGCCGTTCTCGCGGGCGCCGCCGCCGGGGAAGTGCTTCGTGGTCAGGGCCACGCCGTCGGCCGACGGACCCGCCTCGCCCTGGAAGCCGCGCACGAGCGCGGACATCGCGCTCGCCACGAACTCCGGGTCCTCGCCGAAGGTCCCGTGCCCGCGGAACCACCGCGGATCGGTGAACACATCGGCCATGTACATGTAGCCCTTGCGCAGGCCCGAGGCGACCCACTCGGCGCGGGAATGCTCGGCGAAGGATTCGATGAGCTCGATCGAACCGGTCGCCGCGAGTCCGAGCGTGCCGGGCCACTGGGCGAACGGCTGATCCTGCGGAGTGCCGCCCATCTTGAAGCCGCCGGCCTCGTTCTTCGAGTTCGCGGCGACCACCACCGGGATCCCCCAGCGGGTGCCCTCGGCGACCTCGTTCATCGCGTTGATCCAGGTCGCTATCCGGGAGCCCGTGGGCTCCTCGCGCATGATGAAGTGCCGCATGTTCAGCGACTCGATCATCTGCGTGGTGCCCTCGAAGGGGATGCCTGCACTCGTGTGCGGATCGAGCTTGATCGGCAGGTACTGCTCATCGAGCACCCCGTCGTGGCTCGTGAACTCCGGGTTGTGCTGGGAGATGCCCATCGGCCGGGAGCTGATGACCATCAGGCCGATCTTCTCCTCGGGCGACATCCTCGCGACGAGATCCGCTGCACGCTCGGCCGGGTCCAGCCGCCAGTCCTCGAACGGGGTGAGCTCGCCGTCGCCGTCGAGGTCCCGGAAGCGCAGCCCGTCGACCTCGATGATCTGCTTGACACGGGTGGAGAGGGGGACCTGCTGAGTCATGGGGGCTCCTGTGCGGGGGTGCTGGCATGCGGTGTTGCTGGCATGCGGGGGCGCTGGCGTGCGAGTGCTGGGGGAGAGGACTGGTGGTTCGAGGGCGGTGCTCAGCCGGTGATGAGCGGCTCGAACCCGAGGGAGACCAGATGCTGCCGGCTCATCGCGAGGGAGTCGAAGATGTCCCGGCCATAGGTCTGGTCCTGCTCGATGAGCAGGTAGCGGGCACCGGAGGCGATGCCCTGGTCGATGACCCGTTTCCAGTCCAGGGTGCCCTCGCCCACCTCGGCGAACTGCACGATCCCGCCGCCCCAGTAGTCCCCGAAGGCCGAGCGGTCCCCTCCGGCGGCAGCGTCGAGAACCTCCGCAGGGGGCATGGCGATCCGGTAGTCCTTGAGGTGCACGAGGTCCAGGATCCCGTCGAACTCGGCGAGGGTGCGCTCGGGGTCCTTGCCGCCGCGCTGCACCCAGTGGCAGTCGATCTCGTACCGCAGGTTCGGGGCCTTCTCCCGCAGCTGGTCCAGCAGGGTGACGCCGCCGAGCTTCGCGAACTCGATGTGATGGTTGTGGTAGCTCAGCTGCAGGCCGGCATCCGCCATCCGGCGGGCATACCCATCGGCCTCGCGTGCGAAGGCGTCGAAGGATTCCTGGGAGGCCATCGCACTCATCGGCATCATCCCGATGCGGAGCAGCTCGGTTCCCAGCCGTCGAGCATGCTCGACGTGCAGATCGAAGTCCTTCTCCAGGGTGAGTTCCTCGCTGTCCGCGGGAGCCGACGTCTTCGCGGAGATGGCGGCGTACTCGATGCCGAGGTCCTCTCGCGCGGCGACCATGCCGGCCACGTTCTCCTCGGTCATCGGGATCTGGGAGACCTCGACGACGTCGAACCCGGTGTCCTTGACCCGTTGGAGGACGGGAAGGATCCCCTCCTCGGCGACGTGGTCCTTGAGCATCATGAGCTGGATGCCGATCCGTGCCATGCGAACCTCCTGGGGTCGATCCGGGCTGCGTCGCCCGGTGAGCAGGAGCGTCCTGCCCGTCGCGTGTCCCTCACGGTATCCAGCGGCAGGGGAGTCCTCGGAAGTTTGCCGAAGGTTGCCCCTCGCGGACCGGCTGGTCTGCGAGGACCCGATGTCCTCCGACACCGATGCCGCCCGAGCCGGCTGAGCCGGGCGAGCCGGCTGAGCTGGCCGAGCCAGCCGTGCCGTGCGTGCCGGGCGAGCCTCGTATCCTGGGGTGATGTCCAGGACAGATGAACCGTCCGCTGCCCGAGCCGGGTCCGATGCGTCGGCCATCGAGCGGGCGGCTCCGTCCTCGGAGCATCCGACTGCCGCAGTGGCGGGGCCGATGCCTCCTCCCGCCGATCTCCCCGTCGACATCGCCCGTGTCCATCGGATCTCGGAGCGCTGGGTCCCGGAGCCCGGGGTCCCGTGGGAGAGATGCACCTGGGACGTCGGAGCCCAGTCCCTCGGCGAGGGATGGGACAACGTGCTGTGGCCGGTGGGCGAGCTGGACGGACAGCTGCTGGTGGCACGCGTGGCCCGGCGGGCCAGCGCACGAGCGCTGCTGTCGCGGGAGGTGCTCGTGCTGCGCGTCCTCGCGACGCAGGCTTCCGAGCTGACGATGCAGATCCCGGTACCCCTGGCGACCGGACCGGACGCCGTGCTGATCCCGTGGATCCACGGGACGACCGCTGCCGCGGTGTCGGAGGACGGGCGCTCGGTCGTCGCCCGGGCGCTGGCACGCATGCTCGGACAGGTCCACTCCCTCCCGGTGCCCTCGATCGATCGCAACCCCGTGCGCGGCGTCCCGCTCGCCGGGCGGGCCGACGCCTTCGCCGAGGACCTCCGGCGGGCGGGCCTCGACCCGGAGCGCTGTCGGCGCGCACTCGCCCGCTGGGAGCAGGGGGTCTCGGCGCCGGTGTGGCATCACCATGACCGGCTGCTGCATGGCGACCCGCATCCGGGGAACGTCGTCGTGCCCGACGGTCCAGGCCGCATCGCACTGATCGACTGGGGAGATGCCACGACCGGTGACCCCGCGAGCGACCTGGGCGCTCTGCTCCTGCATGACCCGTGGGCCGACGTGCTCGACGACTACCGAGCCGCAGCGAGCTGGCCCGGACTCGAGGACGACGAGGTCTGGGACGCGATGACACGTCGCGCACGCGCGTGGGGAACCCGTGTGGCGCTCTCCCTGTGCGGGGCCTATGGCCCGGACCATCCGCTGGGTCGAACCGGACACCGAATGCTGGGGATCTGAATACTGCGGGGGCCAGTGGACTGTTGAGGGTCTGAGGGTCTGAGGGTCTGAGGGTCTGAGGGTCTGAGGACCTGAGGACCGCTGGGAGGCTTGTGGACCGCTGGGGGAGCGAGGACTGCTGGAGGAACGACAGCTGCGGGAGAGGACTTCGGCGTCGTGATCAGGACGCGGCGTCGAGGGCAGATACGGCAGTGATCTCCTGGAGACCGGCCGGGGCGTCCGCCAAGCGCTGGCGGGCGAGCTCCGGACCGCGGCAGATCCTCTCCCGGGACGCCGACAGATCGGTGAGGACCGTGGCGGGATCGACAGCGAGGATCGCATCGGTCGAGGGGACCTCATCGATCCAGTACACGTCCGCGATGCTCAGCATCCGGTGGGCTGACAGGTCGAATCCGTGCATGCCGTGCTCATGGGCGATCTGTGTGAGCAGCGCGATCGCGCGTCGGTGCGGTCCCCGCAGGACGGGCAGGAAGACGTCCGCCGTGGAAGAACCGGCGACGTCGCCGTCGCTCCACGGGCAGGCTGGCTCTCCGGCGGGATCCTCGGTGCCCTCCGGCTGCTCCGACAGCTCCGGCAGTTCCGGCAGCTCCGCCAGGACGGCAGCGACGAAGCGGCGCATCTCGGGCACCGGGGGCGGCCTGAGCCCGGTCGTCTGTCTCCTGTGCTGCGCGGCGTAGATCCGCGTGTGGAGGTCGGCGCAGGCCGATTCGTCGTCGGCCGGCACCGGCCCTGTCCAGAATCCGAGGCGATAGATCATGACGGGGATCTTCCGCCATCACTCCTCGCCGAGGGACGGCGCATGCACATCGTGCAGGTCAGGCGGGAGCCCGACCGTTCCTCCCCAGCGATTCAGCGCATCGGTGACTCGTCGATCCTGTGGATCGACGGTCCGGCGTGATGCCGGGTCTCAGCCCTGCACAGCCGTCCGGGAGGCGATGAAGGCCTGGACCGCGGCCTCGATGTCGGCCTCCGTATGGGCGGCGGAGAGCTGTACCCGGATGCGGGCCTTGCCCTGGGGGACCACGGGGTAGGAGAAGGCGGTGACGAACACGCCGTGGTCGAGCATGGCGTCCGCGATGCGACCGGCGAGCGCGGCATCGCCGAACATCACGGGCACGATCGCGTGCTCGCCGTCCAGCAGGTCGAAGCCCTCCTCGCTCATCCGGCGCCGGAACAGCTCCGCGTTGCGGAAGAGGGTCGCGCGCAGGTCCGCGCTGCCGGCGACCAGCTCGAGCGCGGCCAGGGTGGCGGCGACGATCGACGGAGCCAGGGAGTTGGAGAACAGATAGGGGCGGCCCTTCTGACGCAGCATTGCGACGATCTCGCCGCGCCCGGAGACATAGCCGCCGCTCGCCCCGCCCAGGGCCTTGCCGAAGGTCCCGGTGTACAGATCCACCCGGTCGGAGACTCCGAAGTGCTCGGGGGTCCCGGCGCCGGTGGCACCCATGAAGCCGACGGCGTGGGAGTCGTCCACCAGCACCAGCGCGCCGTACTCGTCGGCGAGATCGCAGATGCCGTCGAGGGGAGCGAGATAGCCGTCCATGGAGAACACGCCGTCGGTGACGATGATCGTGCGCCGGGCGCCCGCTCCGTCGTTCTGGGCCGTGGTCGCCTCCAGCTGCGCGCGCAGGTCCTCGAGGTCGGCGTTGCGATAGCGGTAGCGGGCCGCCTTGGACAGGCGGATCCCGTCGATGAGCGAGGCATGGTTCAGCGCATCGGAGATGATTGCGTCCTGCGCGCC
This sequence comes from Brachybacterium sp. 107, assembly GCF_052379725.1. Taxonomy (NCBI): domain Bacteria; kingdom Bacillati; phylum Actinomycetota; class Actinomycetes; order Micrococcales; family Dermabacteraceae; genus Brachybacterium; species Brachybacterium sp. 107. Next base: position 159,547 of record NZ_JBQSYW010000006.1, read on the forward strand.
GAACAGCGGCTCGAACACCGCGCCGTTGGCGTCGAAGCAGGAGGAGAACAGGATCGTGTCCTCGGTGCCGAGGAAGGCGGAGACGGCCCTCTCGAGCTCGAGGTGCAGATCCTGGGTGCCGCAGATGAACCGCACCGACGCCATGCCGAAGCCCCGCTCGTCCAGGGCCTTCTTCGCGGCGGCGAGCAGATCCGGATGATCTGCCAGCCCCAGGTAGTTGTTGGCGCAGAAGTTCAGCACCTCCGCGCCGTCGCGGCCCAGCGGCCCGGCGGTGATGCGGTTGCTCTGCGGGGTCGAGATGACCCGTTCGTGCTTGAAGGTGCCGGCCTGCTCGATCTCGGCGAGCTCGGCGGTCAGCTGGTCCTTGAGGTCCGTGTACACGGTGGTCCTTCCATCGAAGTGCGAGGGATGAGGGTGGGTGGGGACGTGGGTGTGCGCGAGAGCGCGGGCAGAGCAGGGTTCCCCGGCGTTCAGCCGATGGTCTCCCAGTCCAGCAGGACCTTGCCGCCACGGCCGGAGCGGGCGATCTCGTAGGCCGATTCCCACTGTGAGGCGGGGATGACATCGGAGACGGTCGCGAGCACCCGTTCGCGCAGCAGCGGGCTGGTGGAGATCATGGCGCTCATCGCGTTCCAGGTCTCGTACATCTCCCGGCCGTAGATGCCCTGCAGGGTGAGCATGTGGGTGATGACCGTGGTCCAGTCCAGCTCGAAGTGACGGGCCGGCAGTCCCAGCAGGGCGATCCGGCCGCCGTGGTTCATGTTCGAGATCATCTCCTGCAGGGCGCTGGCCTGGCCGGAGATCTCCAGGCCCACGTCGAAGCCCTCCTTCATGCCGAGCTCGCGCTGCGCCTGGGTCATCGTGGTCGTGGCGACGTTCAGCGCGAGATCCACGCCGCCCGCACGCGCCATCTCCAGGCGATGCTCGTGGACATCGGTGATGGCGACATAGCGGGCACCAGCATGCCGGGCCACTGCGGCGGCCATCAGCCCGATCGGTCCGGCGCCGGTGATCAGCACGTCCTCCCCGATGAGGGGGAACTTCAGCGCCGTATGGACGGCGTTGCCGAAGGGGTCGAACAGGGCGCCCAGCTCCGGGGTGATCACGTCGGTGCGGCTGTCGTGCTCGTGCACCCACACGTTGAGGTGGGGGATCACGACGTATTCGGCGAAGGCTCCGTCGCGCTGCACGCCGACGCTGCGGGTGCGGATGCACATCTGCTTGCGGCCGGCGCGGCAGTTGCGGCACACCCCGCACACGACATGCCCCTCGCCGGAGACCCGATCGCCCACGCGGGCGTCGGGGACCTCGGAACCCACCTCGACGACCTCTCCGTAGAACTCGTGGCCGGGGGTGAAGGGGACGGTGTCGCACATCGCCTGCGCGGAGTCGTCCCAGCCCAGGATGTGCAGGTCGGTGCCGCAGATCCCGGCGCGCAGCACCCTGATCTTCACGTCCCAGGCGCCGCAGTCCGGCTCGGGGACCTCGGTCAGCGTCAGCCCGGGGCCGGACTCGGTCTTGCGCAGTGCACGCATCATCGCGGCGGTACTCCTAGTCGGTCGTCGGGCCGCGGCGGCAGGCCCGCCCCCGATGGTAGACGGGTCGGTGGCGCGGATCAGCCGAAGCGGTGGGCTCGCCCTCGTGCCCGGGCCGGTCGTCTGCGAGCATGGGCTCGTCCCGTGACGGAGAGCACCGACCCGGAGGGCGCCGACGTGGCGTGCACCGACGCGAGTGCCGCACCGCTGCGTGGCACTGCCCATCGGCACTGTTCATCGACGTAGCAGATCGGCACCTCTCTTCGACCGTCAGGAGCAGCCATGGCAGCACTGATGCTCGCCTATCCCGGGACGGGCCTGTGGAGCGTGCGCAACTCCCCGGCGGATCGGGTGCCCAGTCACGGCACCACGCTCTTCGCCACCGCGCACGCGATCGATCTGGTCCCGGTAGGGGCCGACGGTCGCACGGCGCCGTTCGGACTGCGGGCCCTGCTGCGTCCCGAGCCCGCCGACCGCTTCCCCGGCTTCGGCCGCACCGTGCTCGCGCCCGTCGCCGGGATGGTCGTCGCGGTGCACGGCAGCTCGCCGGACCACCCGGCGCATCGTGGGCTGCCCTCGTTCGGCTACGCCCTCACCCAGCGACGCCGGGCGGCCGGGGGATGGGGTGCGCTGGCCGGGAACCACGTGATCCTCCGCACCCCGGGCGGGGAGTTCGTCGCCCTGTGCCACCTGCGCCACGGCTCGCTCCGTGTGCGCAGCGGGGAGCGGGTCCAGGTCGGCCAGGAGCTCGGGGAGTGCGGGAACTCGGGCAACAGCATGGAGCCGCACGTGCACCTGCAGGCGATGACCAGCGCCGATGCGTCCTCGGCCGAGCCGATTCCCGTCGTGCTCCCCTCCGGGCTGCCCCGCAACGGGTCCGTGATCGATGCGGGGTGAGGGCGCCGCCTCGATCCTGTTGCGCCCTCGCGTGGTGCCCTCGGGCGATATTCCAGGGCGCGGCGCGGCGGGTGCCGCTTAGAGTGGTGAACCATGACTGATCGCCCCTCCGCCCCGGAGCAGACCGTGCCCTCCGGCCCGAGGATCTCGTATCCCGCCGAGCTGCCCGTCTCCGGGCGCCGCGAGGACATCATGGAGGCGATCCGCGAGAACCAGGTCGTCGTGATCGCCGGCGCCACCGGCTCGGGCAAGACCACCCAGATCCCCAAGATGCTGCTCGAGCTCGGGTACGGGAAGAAGAATCGGCTGATCGGCCACACGCAGCCCCGGCGGATCGCCGCCCGCTCCGTCGCCCAGCGCATCGCGAGCGAGCTCGGCGAGAAGCTGGGGGAGGGGACCGTCGGCTTCCAGGTGCGCTTCACCCGCGAGACCGGCCGTGGCACCCGGCTGAAGCTCATGACCGACGGCATCCTGCTCGCCGAGATCGGTCGCGACAGGCTGCTGAAGCGCTACGACGCGATCATCATCGACGAGGCCCACGAGCGGTCCCTGAACATCGACGTGATCCTCGGCTACCTCCGTCAGATCCTGCCGCAGCGACCGGACCTGAAGATCATCATCACCTCGGCGACGATCGATCCCGAACGCTTCGCCGAGCACTTCGGTTCCGCGCTGCCCTCCGGCGAGCGGACGAGCGCCCCGATCATCGAGGTCTCCGGTCGTACCTATCCGGTCGAGATCCGCTACCGCCCGCTCGTGCTCGAGGCGGAGATCGAGGAGGACGACGAGCTCGAGGACATCCACTCCGTCGAGCGCGATCTCACCCAGGCGATCACGGAGGCGGTCGACGAGCTCGCCGCCGAGGGCCCCGGGGACATGCTCGTCTTCCTCCCCGGGGAGCGGGAGATCCGCGAGATCTCGGAGGCGCTCACCGCCCATCTCGAGCAGGGACGCAGGGGCCGCACGGCGCTGCCGGTGGAGGTGCTGCCGCTGTTCGGCCGTCTCTCCGCCCAGGATCAGCAGAAGATATTCAGCCCGCCCCCGTCCGGCACCTATCGCCGGATCATCCTGTCCACGAACGTCGCCGAGACGTCGCTGACCGTCCCCGGCATCGCCTATGTCATCGACGCCGGCCTCGCCCGCATCTCCCGCTACTCCCAGCGCACCAAGGTGCAGCGCCTGCCGATCGAACCGATCTCGCAGGCCAGCGCGAACCAGCGCTCGGGACGCTCCGGGCGAACCTCCGCCGGCATCGCGATCCGGCTGTTCTCCGAGGAGGACTTCGAGGGCAGGCCCGAGTTCACCGAACCGGAGATCCTGCGCACCTCGCTCGCCTCCGTGGTGCTGCTGATGACCTCGCTGGGGCTGGGGGACGTGGAGTCCTTCCCCTTCGTGGAGCCGCCCGCCTCGCGCGCCATCACCGACGGTGTGCGCCTGCTCGACGAGCTCGGGGCGATCGAGGCCGCTCCGGGCGAGCCCGGCGGCCGCCGCCTCACCCGCGTCGGCACCGCGCTGGCCCGCTTCCCGCTGGACCCCCGCATGGCACGCATGCTCATCGAGGCGCATCGCCTCGGCGCGCTGCGCGAGGTGCTGATCATCGTCGCGGCGATGTCCATCCAGGACCCGCGCGAACGGCCGCTGGGCCAGGAGCAGCAGGCCAAGGAGAAGCACAAGCGCTTCGAGGACGAGACCAGCGACTTCCTCGCCTACCTCAACCTCTGGAACCATCTCCAGGAGCGCCGCAAGGCCCTGTCGAACTCCGCATTCCGCCGCGAGGTGCGCTCCGAGCACCTGCACTACCTGCGGATCCGGGAGTGGTGGGATCTGCACTCCCAGCTCAAGGACATGGCCAAGGACTCGGACCTCTCGCGCAACGACAGCGACGCCTCCCCGCAGGCGATCCACCAGGCGCTGCTGTCCGGCCTGCTCTCCCACGTCGGTCTGCAGGACGACCGCACCCGCGAGTACTCCGGCGCCCGCGGCGCCCGTTTCGCGCTGTGGCCGGGATCGGCGCTGGCCAAGAAGCGCCCTGATTACGTGATGGTCGCCGAGCTGGTGGAGACCTCACGGCTCTGGGGCCGCACTGCGGCCCGCATCGACCCGGCCTGGGCGGAGGAGATCGGCGCGCATGTGGTCAAGCGCTCCCACTCCGCGCCGCACTGGTCCTCGAAGCAAGCCAGCGCCATGGCGCACGAGAAGGTCACCCTCTACGGGGTGCCGATCGTCGCGGACCGCGTGGTCGGCTACGGACGCATCGACCCCCCGGCCGCCCGCGAGATCTTCCTCCAGAAGGCCCTGATCGAGGGCGACTGGCGCACCCGCCACCACTTCTTCCGGGACAACCGCGCCCTGATCACCGAGCTCGAGGAGCTCGAGGCGAAGACCCGACGCCGGGATCTGCTGATCTCCGACGAGCAGCTCTTCCGCTTTTACGACGAGCGGATCCCCACCGAGGTCGTCTCCGGCGCCCATTTCGACAGCTGGTGGAAGAAGCAGCGCCACCAGACGCCGGACCTGCTCACCCTCACCGAGAAGGATCTGCTGGATGCCGATGAGGGCGTGGCCGAGGCGATCGAGGCGGACTTCCCCGACACCTGGGTGCAGGGCGACATCACGCTGCCGCTGAGCTACTCCTTCGGGGACGTGGGCGCGAAGGGCACCGACGGGGTCACCGCCACGATCCCGCTCGCGGTCCTGAACCGCCTGCAGGACCGCGGCTTCGACTGGCTGGTCCCCGGAATGCGCGAGGAGCTGGTCACCGAGCTGATCCGCTCGCTGCCCAAGACGATCCGCCGGCACCTGGTTCCCGCGCCGGACCGCGCGACGTCGGTCGCCGCGACGCTGCACGACGACGACCCCGACGCCGGGGAGGCCTTCCTCGAGGCGGTCGCCGACGAGCTCGTGGCCCTGCCCGGCGTCCCGGACGACCTGCAGCTCTACGGCGCCGAGTTCGACACGGCGAAGCTCCCCGCTCACCTGCGGATGCATTTCCGGGTGGTCGACGACAAGGGCCGCGAGATCGGCTCCGGGGACGGCCTGGAGACGCTCAAGGACCAGCTGAAGAAGAGGGTGGACGCCTCGGTCACCGCGCAGGCCGACGGCCTCGCCCGGAAGGACGTTCCCGGGTTCCCCGAGGACGGCGTGACGATGATCCATGAATCCACGGTGGGCGGGCTGAAGGTCACCGGCTATCCCTCGCTGGTCGCGCGCCGAGGCGCCGACGGCCGGCTGGAGAGGGTGGACCTCGCCGTGCTCGCGACCGCCGACGAGCAGGCTCTCGCCCATCCGCAGGGCGTGATCGCCCTGCTCGACCGCGATCTCGGCTCCGATCTCTCCGCCGTGCTCAACGCCCTGCCCAATCCGACCAAGCTCGCGGTCGCCGGATCGGACTACGGGTCCACGGCGGCCCTGCTCGCAGATGCCTCCCGGGCGGCGACCGTGCACCTGGCCGGCTCGGCCCAGGTGCGCACGCGGGCGGAGTACGACGCGCTCGCGGCGACGGTCCGTGCACGCCACGAACAGGTCGCCGCGCAGGCGGTGAAGGACGCCGCCGCCGCGCTCGCGGTCAACGCGAAGCTGGCCAAGGAGCTGGGGAGGGCCCCGTCGCTCGCGGTGCTGTCCCACCTCACGCAGATTAAGGAGCACGCCGCCTCCCTGCTCGGGAACGGGTTCATCTCCCGCACGGGCATCGACCACCTGCCCGACCTGCGCCGCTACCTCGAGGCCGACGCGATGCGGCTGGACAAGCTGCCCGAGAACCCGCGCCGCGACGAGCAGCTCGCCTGGCAGATCCGCGACCTCGAGCAGCACTGGGCCACCGCGAAGGCGAAGCTGTCCGCACGGCGCCGTGCCGAGCCGGCGGCCCGGGAGATCGACTGGCTGATCGAGGAGTTCCGGGTCAGCCTGTTCGCACAGACCCTGGGCACGAAGCAGACGGTCTCCGACAAGCGCATCCGCAAGGCGATCGCCGACCTCGGCTGAACTCCGGAGGCCGTGCCGCTCCTCGTGGGTCGTGGGCGGTGTGCGCCTCGGCGTCAGCACAGAGCGTGGTGCGCGGCACGCCGGGGCTGTCCCCGCGGTCACAGTGCAGAACTTTTACAACTCCTCTCGGTGCGGTCGGCCCGGCGGAGTCGGAATCCCGGCCCGACGCCCGATGCGCGGCGACGACCAGGAGCGATGCCCCGAACCCACGGTCACAGCGCAGGTCGGGTTCAGGTCAAGGCGATGAAAAGACCGATGCCGTTCTCGCCCCGTGCTCCGGACCAGGCCCTTCACGCGCCGTGATCATCTCGTTACGTTGGCACGGCCCGGAGCGAACCGGGCGGCTCCCCCTGCTCCCGCACCGTGTAAGGACCTCTGCTCCATGGCTGACTCCCTGACCGCTCCGCTCACCCGTCGTCGGCTCCTGCTCGCCGGCGCGCTCGGCCTCGCGGCCGCCACCTCGGTGGCGACGATCGCCCCTGCCAGCGCCGCCGACGAGGAATGGACCGAGGAGTTCATGACCCGCCCGGAGACTCGCGAGGGCTTCCTGGTCGACGACATGGACGACTGGCAGGTCGACAACGCCCGGTTCATCATCGCTGTGTGCAAGGGACACGGTCTCGGCGAGTCCGCCACGGTGATCACGCTGATCACGGCGATCGTGGAGTCCTGGCTGTACAACTACGATCCTGCCGTGGACGCCGATTCGGGCGGCCTGTTCCAGCAGCGCCCGTCGATGGGCTGGGGAACCGCCGCCGAGGTGCGCCACAAGAAGAAGGCGGTCGACGCCTTCCTCGGGCTGTCCGAGCATTCGCAGAACGCGGGCCTCACCCAGCTGGTCGCGGATCCCGAATCCTGGGATCCGGGCACCGCGGCGCAGACCGTGCAGTCCTCCGCCTTTCCGGACCGCTATGCCGAACAGGTCGCCAACGCGCGACTCCTCTGGCAGCGCCACGCCGCCGACGTGGACGCCTTCACCGACTGATCGGGACCAGGACCGAGCTGCTCCGCGACGGCACGACGCCGTCTGTCACGGAGGAGGGACCGTGCCTCGGCACGGCGGTGTCCCCGGTCGTGGGGCCAGGAGTGATGTGGATGTCCGGTGAGCGTCGGAGCGGCGCGCCCCCACAGACCACGTGACGTCGTTACGCTGAGCCCATGTCACCGTTGCCATCTGTGAGTTACTCCATCACGATCCGACTCGAGTTCGCCGCGCGATCCGCCGCGGTCAGCGACATCACCAGCAGGATCGAGAAACGCGGGGCCACGGTCACCGCACTCGATGTCTCGGCCTCCGGGCCCGAGCGGATGCGCGCTGATATCACCGTCCTCACAGCGGGTCACGATCACGCCATCGAGGTCGTCGACGACCTCAAGCAGGTCGAGGGGGTCGAGCTCGGGAAGGTCTCGGACCGCACCTTCCTCGCCCACCTCGGCGGCAAGCTCACCGTCGAGTCCAAGCTGCCGATCCGCCACCGTGACGACCTCTCGATGATCTACACCCCGGGCGTCGCCCGCGTGGTCAAGGCGATCGCCGAGAACCCCGAGGATGCCCGCCGCCTGACCATCAAGCGCAACACCGTCGCCGTGGTCTCGGACGGCTCCGCGATCCTGGGACTGGGCGATCTCGGACCGCTCGCCGCGATGCCGGTGATGGAGGGCAAGGCCGCCCTCTTCAAGCGCTTCGCCAACATCGACGCCTTCCCGATCTGCCTGGACGCCCACTCGGTCGACGACATCGTCTCCCACGTCAAGGCGATCGCCCCGGTGTTCGCCGGCATCAACCTCGAGGACATCTCGGCGCCCCGCTGCTTCGAGATCGAGGACCGGCTGCGCGCCGAGCTGGACATCCCCGTCTTCCATGACGATCAGCACGGCACGGCGATCGTCGTCGTCGCCGCGCTGCGCAACGCCCTGCGCGTAGTGGAGAAGGACATCTCCACAGCGCGGATCGTGCTCTCCGGCGCCGGGGCGGCCGGGACGGCGATCCTGCGGCTGCTGCGCGCCGCCGGCGCTCGCGACGTCATCGTCACCGACATCGACGGGATCGTCCACGAGGGGCGCGAGCAGCTCGAGGGCCGCCTGCCCTGGATCGCCGAGGTCACCAACCCGCGTGAGCTGACCGGCACGCTCCACGATGCGGTGGCCGGGGCCGATGTGTTCATCGGTGTCAGCGCCGGGGACATCCTCACCGCCGATGACGTCTCGACGATGGCCGAGCGATCCATCGTGTTCGCGATGGCGAACCCCACCCCGGAGATCGATCCGGCCGAGGCCGCCAAGTACGCCGAGGTCGTCGCCACCGGGCGCAGCGACTTCGCCAACCAGATCAACAACGTGCTGGCGTTCCCGGGCGTCTTCCGCGGGCTGCTCGATGCCCACGCGACCCGTGTCACCGATCGGATGCTGCTGGCGGCCGCGAAGGCGCTGGCCGACGTCGTCTCCACCGAGGAGCTCAACCCCACCTACATCGTGCCGAGCGTCTTCCACGAGGGCGTCACGAAGGCGGTGGCCGCGGCCGTCGAGCAGGTTGCGCGGGAGGACGCCGGGACGATCGACACGATCACCGGTGCGATGCCCGCGATCTACGCGGACGAGATCACGCTGGAGCGCTGAGCCTGCGGGCAACCCGCCCTCGGGATCCACGATCCGAGGAAGCACGGTCCCAGGACGGACGATCCTGTGATGCACGATCCCGGGCGGCAGGTCGGCGCGGCGCGCACCATGCGGTGGGCGCCGCGCCGTCCGTGCGCCTGGAAGATGCACCGGGCGGCGTGCACGAGGCGGCGCAGCTGGGGTGGGGGACCCCGCGAGGGCAGGATCTCGCGATGCGTAACCGGGTTACGTAATCCAGTTTCTTTGTGTAGCTTGCTGACATGTCGTTCGTGTCACAACCTCTCACCGGCCTCGATCGGGTGCTCGCCGCCCCTGATCTCCTCCCTGCAGGCAGGATCGGGCTGCTCACCCACTTCGCCGCCGTCACGCAGGACCTCGACCGCGGGGTCGACGCGCTTCGTGCTGCGGGGATCGACCTGCGCTGCCTGATCTCCCCGGAGCACGGGTACTGGGGGACCGGACAGGCCGGCACCGGCAACGACGAGGACCGGGACCCGGCCTCCGGCCTGCCGGTGCTCGACGCCTACGAGCTGCAGGGCCGGGAGCTCGAGAACCTGGTCGCTGGTGCCGATATCGACCGGGTGGTCGTGGATCTCCAGGACATCGGCTGCCGGTTCTACACCTACATGTGGAGCATGACCGACGTCATGGCCGCCTGCGCGGCCCTCGACCTGCCGCTCACCGTGCTGGACCGGCCCGCCCCGCTCGCCACCACGGCGCTCGGCCCGGGCCTCGACCCGCGCTGCTCGAGCTTCGTGGGCCGGTTCGGCGTCCCGCTGCGCCATGGCACCCGGATCGGCGGCATCGCCCGCACCATCGCTGCGGACCACCTGGAGCATCCGCTGGACCTCCAGATCATCGAGGCGCCCGGGGCCGACGGCACCGCGCCGTGGGTCGCGCCCTCCCCGAACATGCCCACGCTGACCACGGTCGCGCTCTACCCCGGCACCGGCCTGCTGGAAGGCGCCGCCCTGAGCGAAGGGCGCGGCACCACCCGCCCCTTCGAGGTCTTCGGGGCACCCTGGTGCGGTCCGGAGCTCACCGCCGCGCTGCGTGAGCTCGACCTGCCGGGGGTCCGCTTCCGCGAGTCCAACTATCGCCCCACCCACAGCGCGTTCGTCGGCGAGCGCGTCCAGGGGGTGCAGGTGCATCTGCGGGCCGACGCCGACCCCGCCGGCTTCGATCCTCTGCGGATCGGTCATGCGATCCTGTCCACCGTCGCCCGGCTCTACCCCGACCAGCCGCTCTGGCGCGAGGCAGCGCCCGGCCGACCGGAGTTCATCGATCTGCTGTGGGGCTCGGCCGCTCTGCGGGAGGGCATCGCCGACCATGCCGACTACGAGGAGATCCTGGCGGCGTCCCCGGCCCCGATCGAGCTGCGGCGATGAGCCCCGCGACACCGACCTCCCCGGCGGTCTCGACCCCCGGTGTGCACCTGCGCACCGGGCTGCGCCCCGGCGACGTCGACGCCCTGAGCGCTCTGACCTCCACCTCCCGGACCGCGGTGCTGGGCACGGGACTGATGGCGGACCTCCTGGCCGCCGGACGTGACAGCGACACGGTGGTGATCGTCGCGGAGAGCGCGGACGGTCCGCTCGGCTACGTCCATCTCGACCTCTCCGCACCGGACGGATCGGCCTGGCTGGTCAGCGGCGCGGTCGATCCGACTCATCGTCGCCGGGGTATCGGGAGCGCGCTCCTGCAGGCCGGGACGGATGCCGCTCGGGAGCGAGGAGCCCGTGGCCTGCGTATCAGCGGCCGCCCGCACGGCTATGCCGCCCCCGGGGTCGATGCCGACGCCGACCCCGGGACGGCGGCGTTCCTCGAGGTCCACGGTGGCCGTCCCGCCGGCTGCGCGCTGGCCATGCACCGCACGCTCCACGATCTCGAGCCGGCCCCCCGGCCGCCCGAGATCGGCATCCGTGCCTGCACCCAGCAGGACCTCGAGGAGCTCTGCGGAATGGTCCGCGAGCACCTCGCCGCGGACTGGGCCGAGACGCTCCGGGCCCACGTCGAGGGCGGCGGGGCGACGGAGCGGATCCTGCTGGCCCGCAGCGCGTCGCACGAGCTGCTCGGCGTCGCCTGCTGGGGTGCCGTCGGCCGCGATCCCACACGTTTCGGACCCTTCGGAGTGTCCCCCGCGGCCCGGGGCCGGGGCGTCGGTGGCGCGCTGCTGGACGCCACCCTGCTCCACATGGCCGGGTCGGGCCTCGGCCACGCCTGGTTCCAGTGGACCGGGCCGGACTCGCCCGCGCATCGCCTCTACACCTCGCGAGGGTTCACCTCGCTGCGCACATTCACGTCGTACACGGTGCCCACGGATCACGGAGACGTGATCCGCGCACAGGAAGGAACCACCCGATGACACCAGAGGTCACCCGCCGAGCACTGATGCTCGGCTCCGTCGGTGCCGCCGGCACGGCGGCGCTCGCCGGCTGCTCCGGGAAGGACGCGGCGGGCGCGGACCTGCCGCTGCGGATCCACGCGAACGACTCCACCACCTTCCAGCCCAATTTCAACCCCTACGGCGGCGTGCCCCTGCAGGGCGCGAGCGGTCTGATCTACGAGAACCTCCGGCTCGCCACCGCCATGACCCCGGGGGAGTCCGAGCCCTGGCTCGCGACGGAGCTGGTCTGGAACGAGGGGGGCACCGAGCTCGTCCTCACCCTGCGCGACGACGTCCATTTCGTCGACGGAGAGCCGCTGGACGCTGACGACGTCGTGTACACATTCCTGATGCACCGTGACTTCCCGGCCACCAACACGGTGGCCCTGGGCGTCGTCGACGCCACCGCGGTGGATCCCACGACGGTACGGATCGAGTTCGAGAGCACGTCCTTCGCCCAGGAGTCGGACATCTGCACCCGGCCGATCGTGCCCGAGCACGTGTTCTCCGCCTTCGAGGACCCCTCGACGGAGCAGATCGCCGAGCCCATGGGCAGCGGCCCGTACCGGCTCGAGCGCTTCTCCGACCAGCTGTACACCTTCGTGAAGAACGACGAGCACTGGGCGGCCGACGAGTTCGAGCCGCGCGAGCTCGCCTGGCCCTCGTTCACCACGCAGACCATGAACACCGCCCTGCAGGCCGGGGAGATCGACTGGTCCGGCGGGTTCATCGCCAACATCGACAAGATCTTCGTGGAGCACGACCCTGAGAACCGTGGCTACTGGTATCCCGGCAACGGCACCGTGAACCTCACGCTGAACCTCGAGAAGGAGCTGTTCCAGGACCTCGAGCTGCGGCGCGGGATCAGCCTGGCCGTGGACCGGCAGGAGATCGCCGAGATCGCGTACATGAAGTACTTCGGACCACCCCACCCCACGGGGCTGCCCCGTCCCACCTATGAGGAGTTCATCGCCGAGGAGTACCGGGACCTCGAGTTCGAGGTGGATGTCGAGAAGGCCGAGACGGTGCTCGACGACGCCGGGTACCCCCGTGGCGAGGACGGGACCCGGGTCGCCCCCGACGGCACCCCCCTCGTCTTCGACTTGCCGATCCCCTCGAGCTACAACGATTGGGTGACCACGAGCCAGATCCTCGGTTCCCAGCTGCGGAAGATCGGCATCACGCTCACCCCGCGCGGCATCTCCTTCGAGCAGTGGCTCGAGGCGCGCGACACCGGCAACTTCGACATCACCATCTCCACGGCCGGGGCAGGGCAGAACCCCTGGTACCTCTACCGCTCGATGCTCTCCTCGGAGTACCGCACCGAAGGGGACGAGCCGGTGGTCGCGAACTTCCAGCGCTGGTACGACGGCGAGACCGACGAGCTGCTGCGCACCTTCTCCGACACCGACGACGAGGAGGAGCAGCGTACGGCCGTCGAGGGCCTGCAGCGGATCATGATCGAGCAGATGCCCACGCTGCCGATCGTCACCGCACCGAACTGGTTCAACTACAACACCGAGGTCTGGACGGGATTCCCGAACGAGGACGACCCCTATGCGCTGGGAGCGCCCGTGCAGAACGCCGACCGGGTCATGGTGCTGCGCAACCTGACCAGGACCACGAACTGAGGCGGAGGAGCAACCGATGAGATATCTGCTGAAGAAGCTGGGCCTGTACGCGTTCATCGCCTGGGCCGCCCTGACCCTGAACTTCCTGATCCCGAGGCTCATGCCCGGTGACCCCGTGCGTGTGCTCATCGCCGGGTCCGAGGGACAGATCGAACCGGAGGCCGCCGAGGCGATCGCCGCCCAGTTCGGCATCTCCGACGACCCGCTGATCATCCAGTACGGGCGCTACCTCGCCGATCTGGCGCACTTCGACCTCGGGGTGTCCCTGAGCAACTATCCGGTGCCCGTCATCGACATCATCTCCGGGGCGATGCCCTGGACGATGATCCTGGTCGGCGTCTCCACCGTGGTCAGCTTCGTGCTGGGCACCGGTCTGGGCGTGCTGCTCGCCTGGCGGCGCGGCACCTGGTCCGACCATGTGCTGCCCGCCCTGACCTTCCTCAACGCGATCCCGTACTTCTGGATGGCCCTGATCCTGGTCCTGATCCTCGCGGTGACGTTCGGCTGGTTCCCCTACGCCGGGGCCTACGACCGCACCATGTTCCCCGAGCTGAGCCCGTCGTTCATCGGCTCGGTGGTCTTCCACGCCGCGCTGCCCGCTCTGACCATCGTGATCGGCTCCTTCGCCGGCTGGGTGCTGCAGATGCGCAACATGACCGTCACCATCCTCGGCGAGGACTACGTCTCGATGGCTGAGGCGAAGGGCCTGCCGAATCGGATGGTGCTGTTCGGATACGCCGCCCGCAACGCCATCCTGCCCAGCATCACCGGCTTCGCCCTCGCGCTCGGCGCGGTCGTCGGCGGATCGATGCTCACCGAGGTGATCTTCAACTATCCGGGACTGGGATACACCCTCTTCCAGGCCGTCTCCGCCCAGGACTTCCCGCTCATGCAGGGACTGTTCCTCGTCATCTCGCTCGCAGTCATCGTCGCGAACCTCATCGCGGACGCCGCCTACGTGTTCCTCGATCCGCGCACTCGTCAGGGGGCCTGAGCCATGTCCATCTCCTCACTCATCCCGAAGAGCGGGAAGGTCCGTGCGGGGCTGATCATCGTGATCGTCTTCGTCGTGCTCGCCGTCTTCGGCCCGATGATCTCCCGCTTCGACCCGAACTCGACGTCGTTCGACATGCTCGAGCCCCCGTCGGGCCGGCACTGGCTGGGCACCACGCAGACCGGCCAGGACGTCTTCGCCCAGTTCATGACGGGCGCCCGCACGTCCCTCCTGGTGGGCCTGCTCGCCGGCGTCGTCTCCCAGGTGGCCTCCGTGGCCGTGGGCCTGCTGGGCGGGTACCTCCGCGGGGTCGCCGACGACCTGCTGTACATCCTCACCGCGGTGTTCCTCGTGATCCCCGGGATGCCCCTGCTGATCGTGCTCACCGGGTACCTGCCCTCCCGGGGCCTGCTCTCGATCGCGATCGTCATCGCGATCACCTCCTGGGCCGGCTCCGCCCGCGTGATCCGCGCCCAGACCCTCTCGCTGCGCAACCGCGAGTTCGTCGAGGCGGCCCGCGCGACCGGCGAGAGCCGGCTGCGGATCATGTTCTACGAGGTCCTGCCCAACATGCTGCCGCTGGTGGCCTCGGGCTTCCTGTTCTCCGTGATCGGCGGCATCCTCTCCGAGGCGGGCCTCGCCTTCCTCGGCCTCGGATCGCTGACCACCACCAGCTGGGGCTCGATGCTCTACTTCGCCCAGAACTCCCAGGCCCTGCTCGCGGGCGCCTGGTGGTGGTACGTGCCGCCGGGCCTCGCTATCGCCGTGATCGGCGCGGGCCTCGCCCTGATCAACTTCGCGATCGACGAGTACTCCAATCCGCGCCTGCGCACCGGGTCCGCCGCCCGGGCCGGCAGCCGTGGCAGCCGGGCCGCCGGCGCCGACGCGACCGCCGCGAACGTCCAGGCCTCCGGGACCGCGTCGGCGGCCTCCGCCGCCCCGGGCGGGGCCACTCCGGCGACCGCCGAGCATGTCGCCCTCACGCAGGACCGCGACGGAGGTCCCGATCCGGACAGCACGCCGGAGACCGATCCGGATCTCGCGCCGCAGCTGCGGCCCTCGCCGATGCCGGGATCCCCGATCATCGAGGTCGACTCGCTGCGGGTGGACTATCCGACGGCGTTCGGCACGGTGCACGCCGTCCAGGACGTCTCGCTGACCCTGCGTCGCGGCGAGGTCCTGGGACTGGCGGGGGAGTCCGGGTCGGGCAAGTCCACGCTCACCAACGCGGTCACCCGTCTGCTGCGACCCCCGGCGGACGTGGCCGGCGGGTCGATCACCTACCGCGGGGAGGACGGCACCGCCACGGACATGCTGCACCTGGAGGACCGGGAGCTGCGTGCCCTGCGCTGGAACGAGATCGCCGTCGTGTTCCAGAGCGCGATGAACGCCCTCAACCCGGTCACCTCGATCCACGCCCAGTTCGACGACGTGATCCGGGTGCACCGGCCGGGCCTGCCGCCCGCCGAGCGCACCGCCATCGCGCGCGAGCACCTCGAACGGGTCGGGATCGAGGGGAACCGTCTGGAGGCGTATCCCCACGAGCTCTCCGGCGGCATGAAGCAGCGCGTCGCCATCGCCATCGCGCTCGTGCTCGAACCTGACGTGATCTTCATGGACGAGCCCACCACCGCCCTGGACCTGCTGGTCCAGCGCGATGTGCTCGACCAGATCATGCGGCTGCGCGAGGAGTACGGCTTCGCGATCGTGTTCACCACGCACGACCTCGCGCTGCTGCTGGAGATCTCCGACTCCATCGCCGTGATGCGGCACGGCGAGCTCGTCGAGTACGGCCCGGCCGTGGACATCTACCGCGATCCCCGCCACCCGTACACCAAGAACCTGCTGTCCTCGCTCGCAGAACTGGGGAGCCTCGCATGACCCTCACCGACACCACCGACGGATCCTCCGCCCGGGCCCACGCCCGGGTGGTCCTGGAAGGCCGCAACCTCGTCAAGGAGTACCCGGTCGGCGCCCGGTCCGGCCTGCTGCGCCGGCAGCAGACGATGCGGGCGGTCGATGACGTCTCGATCTCGCTGGTCCAGGGCAGGGTCACCGCCCTCGTGGGCCAGAGCGGCTCGGGGAAGTCGACGCTGGGCAGGATGCTCGCCCGCCTGATCCCCTCCACCTCGGGCCGGATCCTGCTGGAGGGGCGCGACGTGCCCACGAGCGGCAGCTCGAGGCACCGGGAGTACGTGGGGGACGTGCAGCTCACGCTGCAGGACCCCTTCGCCTCCCTGAACCCGCTGCGGCGGATCGCCTACACGCTGGGGCGCGCGGTGCGCATCCATCAGGACGCCCGCGGCGAGGCCGCCGTGCACGAGCGGTGCATCCAGCTGCTCGAGCGCGTCGGCCTCACCCCGGCCGAGCGCTATCTCGACCGGTTCCCGCACGAGCTCTCCGGCGGCGAGCGCCAGCGCGTGTCCTTCGCCCGGGCGCTCGCCGCCTCCCCGAAGGTGCTGATCGCCGACGAACCGGTCTCGATGCTCGATGTCACGATCCGCAAGGAGATGCTCGACCTCATCGACTCGCTGCGCCGCGACGAGGACCTCGCCGTCCTCTACATCACCCATGACCTGGGCAGCGCGCGACGCTACAGCGATCAGGTGATGGTCATGCACCATGGCCGCGTGGTCGAGCAGGGCGAGAGCCATGCGGTGATCGACGACCCGCAGGACGAGTACACGAAGCGACTGCTGGCCGCCGCGCCCAACCCGGGCGCCCGACTGGGCTGATCGACCCGCCGCTCAGACGAACGCGATGCGGGCCAGCCCGCGCCGGGACCGGTCGACCGTGAACCGCGTCCGGCGCGGGTGGACCCGGTTGGTCAGCAGCACGGCGACGGTGCCCGTGGTCGGATCGGCGAGGACCGAGGTGCCGGTGAACCCGGGATGCCCGACCACCCGGGGCAGCACCTCGCCCGGGGCGAGCTCCTGACCCAGCCGCAGCCCGAAGGCCTGCCGCCAGGGAGCGCCGGTGCCCACTCCGGTGGGCAGCTGGTCGCTGGTCAGCAGTGTCCGCACCGTCGGTGAGAACGTCGGCCCCGGTCCTCGACCGGCCAGGACCCGTCCGAGGGCGAGCGCGTCGTCGAGGGTCGCGAAGACCCCTGCATTGCCGGCGCCGCCCACGGACCACGCCGTCTCGTCATGGGTGGACCCGCGCACCAGCCCGCGCGGCGGGTCCTCCTGGTATTCAGTGGCTGCGGCACGAGCGGCCTCCTCGGCGGGCGGCGCCCAGCCTGCGCTCGTCGCCCCGGCGGGGTCGAGCACGCGCACCCTTGCCAGCTCCGGCAGCGGGGTGTCGGTCAGCCCTTCGAGCAGGGAGCCCAGCAGGATGAAGCCGATGCAGGAGTAGGCGTGCGCGGTGCCGGGTGCGGTGGCGAGCTGCGCCCCGGCGACGGCGGCCAGGCGCTGCTCGCGGCCGCCGGGGACCTGCCACAGCGGCATGACCGGCGGCAGCCCTGCGGTATGCGTCAGCAGCTGCCGCACCGTGATCGACGGGTGCGGCGACGGGAGGTGCTCGGCGACCGGGGCCTCCGGATCCAGCAGCCCGTCGTCGATGAGCGTGGCCGCGGTGAGCGTCGTGACGACCTTGGTCACCGAGGCCATGTCGAACAGCGTGTCTCCCACGAGCGGGATGATCTCGGGGGAGTCCGCGGGCAGGCGGGTGCCATCGGCGTCGAAGAGTGCTGTCGTGCCCGCGAGCGCGCGGGCGAGGGGGCGGCCCGGGCTGTCCACGGCGGCCGCCGCGGCGACGGCGCCCTCGATCGTGGGGCCGTCCGCGGGCGAGGTCGCTGCGTCCCGGGTCAGCGTGGCGACCAGGTCCTCGAGCCGGTGCTGCACGGCGCCGTCCCTCGGGTCCGGTGCGTCGGTGTCCTCCATGCGCGTCATGTTCTCCTGTACTCCTCGAGGGCGTCGTAGGTGGTGCGCAGGGCGTCGACCGTGTCCTCGCGGCTGCGCTGGGCGATCGCCACGAACAGGCAGTCCACGACGAGCAGCTGGGCCGATCGGGAGGCCATCGCTCCGGAGCGGTAGGTGGATTCGCGCACCGAGGTGTGCAGCACGATGTCGGCCTGCGCGACCACCGGGCCCTCGATGCTGTTGGTGAGGGCGATCGTCCGGGCTCCGGCGGTCCGGGCCCGGGAGAGGACGGCGGCGACCTCGTGGGTCGAGCCGCTGTGGGAGAACCCCAGCGCCACCTGGCCCGGTCCCATCAGGGCGGCGGCGGCGAGCGCATCGTGGGTGTCCCGGAGGCAGCGGGCGTTGCGCCCGATCCGCTGGAGCTTGCGCTCGAGGTCGCCCGCCGCGGAGGCCGACGCGCTGATGCCGTGCAGGAGCACCATCGGGGCGTCGGCGAGGGCCTCGACGGCGCGGTGGAGCTCGGCGATGTCGAGCGTCGCGGCCGTCTCCTCGATGCCCAGGGCCTCGGTCAGGGCGATGTCCGCGACGATCTGCGCGAGCGTGGAGTCCGCCGGGAGATCGGCCCCGTGGGTGCTGCCGCGACGGAGGCGGCGCACCTGCTCCGAGGCCAGCTCCCCGGCGAGCGTGAGCCGCAGATCCGCATAGCCCGCGAGCCCCAGCCGCTGGCACAGACGCACCACGGTGGGCTCGGAGGTGGCACAGGCGGCGGCCAGATCGGTGATGGTGCCCTGGAGGATCCGGTGCGGGTCCTCCAGGATCGCGTCGGCCACCCGGCGCATCGACGGCGGCAGCTGCTCCCGGACGGCCTGCAGGTGGGACTGGGTGCTCATGCGCCGATCGTAGGGGCGGTTCAGCGCGGGGGAGCGGGGTTCTCGGGAACCTGATCAATCTGTGACCTGACGGGATCCACCGGCTCGGCGCGCCCCGTGCCGCTCTGCTCGATCCGGTCCGGTGCGAAGGCGTCCGGCTCGATCCCGTCCCGCTCGAGGCGAGCTCCCGAGCGGTCGCGGCGCAGCCGCTCCCCCAGCCAGAGACCCACTCCCAGGGCGATGCCGATGACGTCGAAGAGCACGTCGGCGGCCTCCGCGCCGCGCTCGGGGAGGAGCACCAGCTGGACCAGCTCGATGAACAGACCATGAGCGAGCGCGACGAGCACGATCCACCCCATGGGGAAGCGCCGACGAGGGGCCAGCAGCCGCCCGGCTGCCCAGACCGTCAGCGCGAACACCAGCAGGTGGACTGCCTTGTCGAGGCCGGGCATCCCGGTACCGGGAGTGCCGGACGGGAGCGAGGGCAGATAGAACCCGACGTTCAGCACCAGCGCGAGCACGAGCACGCCGAGGCGTCCGGGAAGGGACCCCCCTACGTGTTGGATCTCGTGGGGCAGGCGGCGGAGGAACTCGGCGACGACGTCCATGCCCGGCATTGTTCCAGCGTCGGCGACTGTCTCCCGGGAGGCAGGGCCGCTAGGCTCACGGCAGCACGACATCGATCGAGGGAGTTGCCCATGTCCTCCACATCCGACCCGTCCCGGCTGGACCCGTACAGCGACGACCCCGGGGCCGCGCCGGGCAGCACCGCGGTGCTGGACCGTCAGCTCCAGGAGAAGGAGCAGACCACCGACGACGGTGACCACGACCGCTATGCCCACTACGTGCGCAAGGACCGGATCACGCAGGCCGCGCTCGGCGGCACGCCGGTGATCGCCCTGTGCGGCAAGGTCTGGGTGCCGGGCCGGGATCCCGAGAAGTACCCGGTGTGCCCGGAGTGCAAGGAGATCTACGAGGGCTTCCGCGACCCGCAGGACGGCGGCGGCGACGGCAAGGGCGGCTCCGGAGGGAAGGGCGGCGGGTTCCGCGGCTTCTTCGGCGGTCGACGCTGACCCCTCGCCGCGGCGGGCCGCGGGATCGCTCGGGTGACTGCCCGGGCGGTCATCCGGGCCGCGACGTGCCCGCGGACTTCCTCACATCGCGCCGGTGCGCGGGTCGTCGTACCGCGGCGGTACGGTGGATCACGCCGTGAATACCACCCCGTCCTTGTTCTCCACGAGCGATCCCCGCCAGCCCTCCGAGGCAGCCGCGCGATCGCTTCCCGTCGCCTACCCGGAACGCGCCGCCTGGGGCACCGTCCCCAAGCTGCGTGCCTGGCAGTCCGAGGCGCTCGAGCTGTATCGCAGCCGCGCCCCGAAGGACTTCCTGGCTGTCGCGACCCCCGGCGCCGGCAAGACCACCTTCGCCCTGCAGGTCGCTGCCGGGCTGCTCTCCGAGGGCACCGTCCGCCGCATCACGGTGGTCGCCCCGACTGAGCACCTGAAGACCCAATGGGCCGACGCCGCCGCCCGCGTGGGCATCTCGCTGGACCCGAACTTCTCCAACGCCCAGGGCGCCCATGGCTCCCACTACCAGGGCGTGGCGGTGACCTATGCCCAGGTGGGCATGCACCCTGCCCTGCACCGCGCACGCACCGAGGCGGATCGCACGCTGGTGATCCTGGACGAGATCCACCACGCCGGAGATTCCCTCACCTGGGGTGACGGCGTGCGTGATGCGTTCGATCCCGCGGTGCGTCGCCTGTCCCTGACCGGAACCCCGTTCCGCTCCGACGCCTCGCAGATCCCCTTCGTGATCTACGAGGAGGACGGCGAGGGCTTCTCCCGGTCCAAGGCGGACTACGTCTACGGCTACGGAGAGGCGCTGCGCGACCACGTCGTGCGCCCCGTGCTCTTCATGACCTACTCCGGGCGCATGCACTGGCGCACCAAGACCGGTGACGAGGTCTCTGCGCAGCTCGGCGCGCTCGAGACCAAGGACATCACCCAGCAGGCCTGGCGGACCGCGCTGGATCCGAACGGCGAATGGATGCAGTCGGTCCTCTCGGCCGCCGATCGACGCCTGACCGAGGTGCGTCGCCACGTCCCGGACGCCGGTGGGCTCGTGATCGCGACCGACCAGAAGGCGGCACGCGCCTATGCCGCGACCCTCCAGGACATCACCGGCCAGGCGCCCACCGTCGTGCTCTCGGACGACGCCGGCGCCGGCAAGCGCATCGAGGACTTCTCCGACTCCGACGATCGCTGGATGGTCGCAGTCCGCATGGTGTCCGAGGGCGTCGACGTGCCGCGCCTCTCCGTCGGCGTCTACGCCACCTCGACCTCGACGCCCATGTTCTTCGCGCAGGCCGTCGGCCGCTTCGTGCGCTCGCGGACCCGTGGCGAGACCGCGAGCGTCTTCCTGCCCACGGTCCCCATCCTCATGGCCCACGCCGCCGAGCTGGAGGCGGAGCGCGACCACGTGCTGGACCTGCGCCCGGCCAGCGGCGACGAGGTCACCGGCCTGGACGAGAGCCTGATCGAGGAGGCGAACCGTCCCGAGCAGACCAGCGACCAGCTCGAGATGACCTTCGAGGCCCTCGAGTCCGAGGCCTCCTTCGACCGCGTGCTGTTCGACGGCGGCGAGTACGGGGCCGGCGGCATGGCCGGCAGCGAGGACGAGCAGGAGTTCCTGGGGATCCCCGGCCTGCTCGACGCCGATCAGATGCGCACCGTGCTCCAGCAGCAGCAGGCCCAGCAGCAGGAGCGGCGCAAGCGCAACGGCTCCGCGGACCAGCCCGTCACCCCCGGGGTCGTGGACCACCGCCAGCTGATGGAGCTGCGCAAGGAGCTCAGCACGCTGGTCTCGGCGTGGGCGAAGAAGTCCAGCATCCCGCACGGATCGGTCCACAACACCCTGCGCAGCCGGTGCGGCGGGCCCGCGGTGGCCCAGGCCAGCGCTGAGCAGATCCAGGCGCGCATCGGCGTCGTGCGCGGCTGGTTCGTCGGCCGCCGCTGAGCTCCTCAGGCTCGCCCGCTGACCCCGTCCGGCCCGCCCGCTGACCCCGCCCGGCGACCAGCCCGTGCCGGTCGCCGGCGCCCTGTACGCCCTGGGCCTCGCACCCATCGGCTCCTTGTTGTGATGCTGATCACGAGCTAGGGTCGATGGGGGAGAGCGGCGCCGACCGAGTCGACGTCGACCGAGTCGAGCGAGGGGCCCCTATGTGTTTCCATCGGGTGTGGCCGGCGATCGTGCTGATCAGCGCACCGCTGATCGCCTGGGCGATGTTCCCGCGGACGGGGTGGATCTACACCTGCATGGTGCTCGGGATGGGAATCGCCCTGGCTCTTGCCGCGGCGACGCCTCGGGCCTGGAGCGCCTCGGCACGACGTCAGGTCGCGATCGCCGCACTCGTGCTGTGCATCGGCGGGATCGCTCTGGTGGGGCTCCGCGTCGGTGATCCGATGGCGGCCGTCCCCTTCCTCGCCGGGATCGGTGGAGCCATCACGGTGC
Organism: Brachybacterium sp. 107; assembly: GCF_052379725.1. NCBI lineage: Bacteria > Bacillati > Actinomycetota > Actinomycetes > Micrococcales > Dermabacteraceae > Brachybacterium > Brachybacterium sp. 107. Next base: position 181,829 of record NZ_JBQSYW010000006.1, read on the forward strand.
ACAGGAGAATCCTGCCGGACCGGCGTGGGGACCACCCGGGTGCTGGTGCCCCCGGGACCATCCAGCTGCGGAGCACCTGAGGCGACTCCGCTCAGCTCAGCACGCGTGCGGCCTCGGCGCCGTCGGTGACGGTGGGGATCGCGACCGGACCGTCGGGCCCGTCGTCGGGGGACAGGCCCAGCTCGGCGACCGAGGCGGCATGACGCCTCCGCGCCGCCTCGACCACGTCGGGCGCCCGCAGGTCCTGCACCGGCCTGCCGGCCAGGATCAGCGGCCTCTGCAGAGGCCGCAGCGAGGTCCGCTTCCAGTCGGGGTTCGACTGGCCGGAGGTCAGCTCGGCGATCAGCTCCCGCTCGAACTCGGCGACCTCCTCCTCGCCCGGCAGCACCAGCTCCGCATGGGCACGATCACCCACGATCGTGCGGTAAGCGGCCTTGCCGGCACCGAGCGTGGCCTTGTCCTGGGACCGCTTGCCGACGGGGTGCATCGTCCTGTCTGACCCTTCGCGCTCGACGAGCTTGTAGACGAAGCCGGGGGCAGGATGACCGCCGCCGGTGACCAGGCGCGTCCCGATGCCGTATCCATCCAGCGGTGCCTCGGTGAGCTCCTCGAGGCGGTACTCGTCGAGGTCGCCGGTGGCGGTGATCCGCGTGCCCGTGGCGCCGAGGGAGTCGAGCAGGGCTCGCACCTCGTGGGCCTGCACCCCGAGGTCCCCGGAGTCCAGGCGCACGGCGCCCAGCTGCGGCCCGGCGATCTCGACCGCCGTGCGCACGGCGGTCGCGACGTCGTAGGTGTCCACCAGCACGGTGGTCCCCGCACCCTGGGAGGCGATCTGGGCGCGGAAGGCCTCCTCCTCGGTGTCGAACAGGAGCGTGAACGCGTGGGCCGCGGTCCCGGCGACCGGGATGCGATAGTGCGCGCCGGCGGCGAGGTTCGAGGTGGAGTCGAAGCCGACGATGTAGGCCGCGCGGGCGGCGGCGATCGCGGCGTCCTCGTGGACCCGGCGCCCACCCATCTCGATGCAGGGACGGCCCCGGGCGGCGGTGATCATCCGCGATCCCGCCGAGGCGATGCCGCTGTCGTGGTTGAGGATGGACAGCACGACGGTCTCGAGCATCACCGCGTCCTCGAAGGTGCCCTCGATCCGCAGCACCGGCGAGTTCGGGAAGAACAGCTCGCCCTCCTCGTACCCGTGCACGTCCCCCGTGAAGCGGTACGCCGCGAGATGGTCGAGAGTCTCCTCGTCGAGCATCCCGGACCGGCGCAGGTAGCGCAGGTCGGCGTCGTCGAAGCGGAAGTCGGCGATCGCGTCGAGCACGCGGCCGGTCCCGGCGAGCACCCCGTAGCGGCGACCCTCGGGGAGAGAACGGGTGAACACCTCGAAGACGCAGCGTCGCGATGCCGTGCCCGCCTCGCGGGCACCGTGCAGCATCGTCAGCTCGTAGAGGTCGGTGAGCAGGGCAGAAGTCACAGTGCCCACGGTAATGCGTGCCGGGCCGACCGAGTGACGGACGCGCCCCGTAGACTCGACCGGGCCGATCGCCGAGGACCATGTCACCTGTCATGGGACGGCGGGCGGCGGGACACAGGAGGAGCACGAATGCCGGTGGAGCTGCGGCGGGCTGATCCCGGGACGGCCTCGCTGACCGATCCTGCCGGAGCCGTCCAGGAGGACGTCGGGACCAGCGGCCCCTGGTGCACCGTGGTCTGGAACGACCCCGTGAACCTCATGAGCTACGTCGTCTTCGTCCTGCGGCGTCACTTCGGGTACTCGCGGCTGGTCGCCGAGCAGCTGATGATGCAGGTGCACGAGGAGGGCCGGGCGATCGTCTCGCGCGGTTCCCGTGAGCGCGTCGAGACCGACGTCCAGGCCATGCACTCCTTCGGCCTGCACGCGACACTGGAGAGAGCGGGGGAGGGCTGATGGCGCACGCATTCCGACGCCGCCCCGACGGCAGCCTCGCCTGCCGGCTCGACGGGGAGGAGAAGGCGATCATCGCCCAGGTCGCCCAGGAGACTGCGGATCTCATCCGCGCCGACCTGGGGATCGACGCCGATCCGGGCGTGCTGCGGCGCGCTGCGGAGAGCGACGATCCATTGCGCCGCCTCGAGGCCGAGTTCGCCGGCCGCGATGCCCGCGAGCCCGCGGACTCCGCCGTGAAGCGGCTGTTCCCCGCGGCGTCCGAGGACCCCACGCTCGCAGGGGAGTTCCGGCGGCTGGGCCAGCAGGATCTCGCCGACGGGAAGCTCGCCGATCTCGCCCTGGTCCTGAAGATCATCGACTCGGCAGGTCCGAGCCACAGCGAGATCGTGCTCGACGACGCCCAGGCGATCGCCCTGCTGCGTGCCCTGAACGACGTGCGCATCGTGCTCGCGGACCGTCTCGATCTCCAGCGCGACGGGGACTTCGACACCGTGCGGATGCTCCAGCAGATCGGGGAGCGGGTGGAGGAGGCCGCGGAGCCGGAGGGCGATCAGGTCGGGTCCGACATCGTGATCGCCGTGTACGAGCTGCTGTCCTGGCTCCAGGAGAGCCTGCTGCGTGCGCTGGACTGATGTCCGCGAACTGTGAAACAGCACCCAGTGAGGGGGCTGTCACTGCCCCGGACGGCAAACGACACTAGCCTTACCAGGATGAACAACGCGCCGATCGGGATCTTCGACTCCGGGGTGGGCGGGCTGACCGTGGCCCGGGCCGTCCTCGACCAGCTGCCGCAGGAGGAGCTGGTCTACATCGGCGACACCGCGCACGGCCCCTACGGCCCGAGATCGATCGCCGACGTGCGCTCCCTGACGCTCGACATCATGGACAACCTGGTCGACCACGGCGTGAAGATGCTCGTGATCGCCTGCAACACCGCCTCGGCCGCCGTGCTGCGCGATGCTCGTGAGCGCTACGACGTGCCCGTCATCGAGGTCATCCAGCCAGCTGTGCGCCGTGCCGTCGCCGCGACCCGCAATCGCCGGGTGGGGGTGATCGCCACCGAGGGGACGGTCACCTCGCGCGCCTATGAGGACGCCTTCGCCGCGGCCCCCGATCTGCAGATCCTCACCCAGGCCTGCCCGCGCTTCGTCGAGTTCGTCGAGAACGGCGTGATCACCGGGGACGAGGTCATCGAGGTGGCCGAGGAGTACCTGGCACCCGTGCTGGAGGCCGGGGTGGACACCCTGGTGCTCGGCTGCACCCACTACCCGATGCTCGCCGGCGCGATCAGCTATGTCATGGGGCCGGAGGTCACGCTGGTCTCCTCCGCCGAGGAGACCGCCCTGGACGTCTACCGCCAGCTGCGCGGAGAGTCCCTGCTGCGCGTCTCGGAGCGCCCGCCGCATCACGTCTTCGCGCAGACGGCGGAGGGCGACGACAGCGAGTCCTTCGTGCGCCTCTCGCGCCGCTTCCTCGGCCCGATGCTCGATGTGACCACGAGCCTGCCGGTGGTGACGGCATGAGGATCCACGTCATCGGCTGCAGCGGCAGCTTCGCCGGCCCGGACAGCGCCGCCTCCAGCTATCTCCTCGAGCACGAGGACGAGAGCGGACGCACCTGGCGCGTGCTCATGGACCTCGGTTCCGGCGCGTTCGGGCCGCTGCAGTCCGTCATCGATCCTGCGGACCTCGACGCCGTGATCATCTCCCACCTGCACCCCGACCACTATCTCGACGTCACGGGGCTCGAGGTCTTCTGGGCGTACCACGAGCGCACCGACCTGCCCCAGCTGCCCCTGTACGCGCCGCGGCCGCTCCCGGACCGCATCGCCGCCGTGCTGGGCCGCGCCGGGAACATCCCGGACGGCGTGGACTGCGTCCCGTTCGAGAACCACGCGCTCGAGGACCACCAGCGGTTCACGATCGGGCCGTTCGACATCCAGGTGCGCGAGGTGCTGCACCCCGTGGAGGCCTACGGGTTCCGGATCACCGCAGGCGGCGACGTGCTCGCCTACTCCGGTGACACCGATGCCTGCGAGGCGCTCGACGAGCTGGCGGCCGGCGCGGACCTGTTCCTCTGCGAGGCCGGCTACATCGAGGGGCGCGACGACCGCTTCTCCGGCGTGCACCTGACGGGCCTGCGCGCCGGGCAGGCCGCGGTGACCGCGAACGCCGGGCGCGTGGTGCTCACCCACATCGCCGCGTGGACGGACCCCGCGGTGCCGCTCGCCGAGGCGCGCAGCGTCTACTCGGGCCCGCTCGAGCTCGCCGTGCCCCAGGCGGTCTACGACACCACCAGGACCGACGCCACCGCCTGAGTTCGGCGTTCCGGGTTCTGAGGGCCCGGTGCCCGGCGGCTATCCTCGATCAGTACGCCTGAGCGACACCGAGGAGAACCTGCTCCATGAGCACCCAGAACCCCACCCCGACCGGCGACCGCGTCGACGGCCGCACCCCTGACCAGCTGCGCGAGGTGCGCATCACCCGCGACTGGCTCGACCACGCCGAGGGCAGCGCCCTGATCGAGTTCGGCCGCACCCGCGTGCTGTGCGCGGCCAGCTTCACCGAGGGCGTGCCGCGCTGGAAGAAGGGCTCCGGCTCCGGCTGGGTCACCGCCGAGTACGCGATGCTCCCGCGCGCCACCAACACCCGCGGCGCCCGCGAGAGCGTCAAGGGCAAGATCGGGGGCCGCACCCACGAGATCTCCCGACTGATCGGCCGCTCCCTGCGCGCGGTCATCGACCTCGACGCCCTCGGCGAGAACACCATCCAGCTGGACTGCGACGTGCTGCAGGCCGACGGCGGCACCCGCACCGCCGCGATCACCGGCGCCTACGTGGCGCTGGCCGACGCGATCTCCTGGGGCAAGAAGCACACCGCCGTCCCGGCCGCCCGCGAGGTGCTCACCGACTCCGTCAGCGCGATCAGCGTGGGCATCGTCGAGGGTCGCCCGCTGCTGGACCTCGAGTACCGCGAAGACGTGAATGCCGAGACCGACATGAACGTCGTGGTGACCGGTTCCGGCTCGTTCGTCGAGGTGCAGGGCACCGCGGAGGGTGCCCCCTTCGACCGCACCGAGCTCGGCGCCCTCCTGGACCTCGCCACCGGAGGCTGCGAGCAGCTCGCCGCGATCCAGCGCGACGTCCTGGCCCAGCAGCGATGAACCCAGCAGCGTCGAACCCTGCTGCGATGCACGAGGGGACCACGAGCGTCCCGGCGGGGGCCCGGATCATCCTGGCCTCCCACAACCTCAAGAAGCTCCACGAGCTCCAGCGCATCATGACCGCCGCCGTGCCGGGGCTCGCGGCGGAATCGATCGTCTCCTCGGCGGGCATCGAGCTGCCCGACGTGGTCGAGGACGCGGTCACCTTCGAGGGCAACGCCCTGCTGAAGGCCCACTCCGCGGCCGCGGCGACCGGGCTGCTCGCCGTCGCCGACGACTCCGGCCTCGCCGTGGATGTGCTGGGCGGCTCGCCGGGCATCTTCTCGGCGCGCTGGAGCGGAGCTCACGGGGACGACGGGGCGAACAACGACCTGCTGCTCGCCCAGCTCTCCGATGTGCCCGATGCGCACCGCGCCGCGCGCTTCGTGTGCGCGGCGGCGCTGGTGGCCCCGGACGGCACCGAGGTGGTCGAGCGCGGCGAGATGACGGGACGCCTGCTGCGGGAACGGCGCGGCGAGGGCGGCTTCGGCTACGACCCGCTGTTCCGGCCCGACGGCCAGGCGCGAACCGCCGCGGAGCTCAGCCCCGAGGAGAAGGACGCCATCTCCCACCGAGGCGTCGCCTTCCGCGCCCTCGCCCGTCACGTGGCCCCGCTGCTCGACTGAGTGGCCCCGCTGCTCGACTGATCCGTCCAGCGCCGACCTGGACCCTGGCCGGGATGCACGACGCCCCTGATCCGAGCGGATCAGGGGCGTCGAGTCGTGGAGTCGTCGTCGTGGGACGCCGGTCGTCGGACCTCTCAGGCGGCGCCGACGTGGGCGAGGGCCCGGCGCACGATGAGGTCGTGACCGCCGCTCATCTCGTCCAGCGGGGAGGACTCCGCGAGCAGCTCGTCGATCCCGAACCAGGTCAGCTCCAGGGCGTCCTCCTGCGGGGCGGTCTCACCGTCGATCGGCACCACGTAGGCCATCGAGATCGCATGCTGGCGCGCGTCGTGGAAGGGCGAGATCCCCGGGGTGGGGAAGTACTCGGCGACGGTGAAGGGGACTGGGGAGACGGGGATGCGGGGCATCGCCATCGGTCCCAGGTCCTTGTCGATGTGGCGGGAGATCGCTTCGCGGATCGTCTCGTGGATCATGATCCGGCCGGAGACGATCGCCCGCACGATCTGGCCGCTGCCGGAGGCGCGCAGCAGCAGGCCCACCTCGACCACGGAGCCGTCCACGTCGGTGCGCACGGGCACGAGGTCCAGGTAGGGGATGGGCAGGTGACGGCGGAGCTGCGCGATGTGCTCGGGCTCGAACCAGGAGCCTTCGGTGTCCACTGCCGTGCGGGGGCTCATCGGGTGGCCTCGGTGGAGCGGCCGTCCCTGTCGGCGGCGGCCGCCGCGGCCAGCGCGGGGGCGAGCTGGCCCTTCTCGACGTGGAAGCGCGGGTTCTGTTCGCGACTGGCGACCTTCACGGCGTGGTCGACGTCCTCGCCGGCGATCATCCGGACCCGCCACGTCGTGCCCTCGAGCTCCACGAGGGACAGCGTCGCGTTCGGGATCGAGGGCAGGGGCTGCTCGATGATCCCCGAGAGGATGAAGCGGATCAGGGTGCCGTGGGCGACGACCAGGACCTTCTTGCCCGGGTAGCGCTCCTCGAGCGCCTCGAGGCCGTCATAGCCGCGGTCGGCGACGGCCTGGTGGTCCTCCCGGCCCGGGAAGGAGCGGTCCGGGTAGGCCTCCTGCATCTCGCCGACCGGCTTGCCCTCGGCGAAGCCCCAGTCGATCTCCACGAACCGCGGATCGGTACCGCCGAAGGGGATGCCGTGGTCCTCGCCGATGATCCGGCCCGTCTGCTCGGCACGCTGCAGCGGTGAGGTGACGATCACGTCCCAGTCCACGGGCGGGAGCTGGTCGAAGGCGGCGTGCGCCTGGGCGATCCCGGTGTCGTTCAGCGGGATGTCCGAGGACCCCTGGAAGCGGTTCTGCAGGTTGTAGTCCGTCTGCCCATGGCGGACGAGTCCGAACAGCGTCATGAAGCGTCTCCTCGATACGGGGATGGTGCGTGCGCGAGAAGGGACTCGAACCCTCACGCCCTGGGGCACTGGAACCTAAATCCAGCGCGTCTACCGATTCCGCCACTCGCGCGCCCGCCCAGCCTATCTGCAGCCGCCGGATGCTCCGGGTAGGCTCGTGGGGCTGGTGGCGCGATGCACCTCGCCCGTCCTGGGCGACCGCAGCCTCCACCTCGTCGTTCCCGATCCCCAGCATCACAGGAGTCCCTCATGAGCGCCCTCGCAGGCAAGACCGCCGTCGTCACCGGTTCCTCCCGAGGGGTCGGCGCCGCCACCGCGAAGCTGCTCGCCGACCAGGGCGCCGCGGTGGTCATCAACTACCGTCAGAAGGCCCCCCGCGCGAAGAAGGTCGTCGCGGAGATCGAGGCCGCGGGCGGCAGGGCCGTCGCCGTCGGCGCCGACCTCACCGAGGCCGAGGGCGTCAACACCCTCATGCAGACGGCCATCGACACCTTCGGCAGCCTGGACCTGCTGGTCCTGAACGCCTCCGGCGGCATGGAGGCGGACCTCGGCGAGGACTACGCGATGCGTCTGAACCGCGACGCGCAGAACGATGCGCTGACGGCGGGCCTCGAGCGGCTCTCCACCGGGGGCCGTGTGGTCTTCGTGACCAGCCACCAGGCGCACTTCATCGACAAGGTCGAGACCATGCCCGAGTACGAGCAGGTCGCCCGGTCCAAGCACGCCGGCGAGGAGGCGCTGACGGCTCGCATCGGCGAGATGTCCGAGAAGGGTGTCTCCTTCGTGGTCGTCTCCGGCGACATGATCGAGGGCACGGTCACCGCGACGCTGCTGAACCGTGCGCGCCCCGGTGCGCTCGAGGAGCGGCGAGAGGCTGCCGGCAAGCTGTACTCCGTCGAGGAGTTCGCCGCCGAGGTGGCGGCGATGGCCACGGCCGACGTCGAGACCGGCCACGTCGAGCTCGTGGGCGGCGCCGACGACTTCCTGGCACGCACCAAGGGCTGAACCGACCGGTTCAGCCCGACGACCCCAGATTCCCGCCTGATTCCCGGCTGGTCACCTCGCGACCTCCTGCTCGCGATACGATCAGCGGGATCAAGCCCTGACGACACCCGGAGGCAGTGGTGGCCAAGAAGAACAGCCTGGACGACATGCGCGACGAGGCCTACCGGCGGCAGGACAACCTGGCGTCGGACATCGACGAGCTGGTCGACCGTGTGAACCCTAAGAACGCGGTGACCCGGTGGAAGAACGAGCTCGTCGGTTCGGTGAAGGGTTTTTCCGACGCCGGTGACGACAAGCCCGCCTCGACGCTCCCGATAGCGATCGCAGGCGGAGTCATCGGCGTGGTGCTCATCGGTGCAGGCATCGCTGCGGCGATCGCCCTCTCTGGTGGTGACGACAAGCCCGCGAGGCCTTCGAAGACCGCGAAGGCTGCGAGGAAGAACGTCGAGAAGACCTCGAAGAAGGCCTCCAAGAAGGCCTCTGCACAGACGCAGAAGGCGAAGGCCACGGCCGGCCAGGCCAAGGCCGAGCTCGACAAGGCCCTCGCCACGGCGAAGGCCCGGGCGGCCAGCGACTGACCCCGCGGGACTCTCCTCGGCGGAGAGCTCCCGTATCGCGCGTACGACGGCGCCGGTCACCTCGGTGACCGGCGCCGTTCGCTATGGTCGCTCGCCGGGTCCTGCTGCGCGTCGGTGCCTACATTGCGTCGGTGCCTACAGCGCGTCGGTGCCTACTGCGCGCCGGCTCCTACAGCTCGCCGTCCACGAAGTACCAGACGCCGTCCTCCCGCACGAACCGGGACATCTCGTGCTGCTCCTGGCGGCCCTGCGGGCTGCGTGCCACCGCCGTGAACTCAACCGTGCCCGTGTCGTCGAAGGGGCCACCCGCGGTGGTCTTCTGGATGGACAGGTGCAGCCACCGCGTGCCGTCCTCGAGAGAGTCCTCGAGCTCGTCGCGGTCAGGACGCTCGCGCGGGTGCCAGGACCTCAGGAGATGGTCGACGTCCCTCACGGCGAACGCCGTGTACCGAGACCTCATGAGGGCTTCCGCCGTCGCGGCGCGGCGCTCCTGGCGCAGCACGGGGCCGCAGCAGGCTCCGAAGGTGTCCCCGCGCCCGCAGGGGCACCGGGTGTCGTCGGACGGGGGAGTGTGCGGGGTGCTCATCCCTCGAGTATCCCGCGCGGGGAGCTCAGCGGCGGGACCAGCCCGGCGTGGACGGGCCGACCGTCGGCCGCCAGCCGGTCTCGGACATGAACCGCACGGAGGAGACCCGCAAGGAACGACGCTGCGTCTCCAGCCGGGTGCCGACGATGGCCTGCGTGATCTCCGGGTAGAACTTCGCGGGGTTCGGGACGCCGGCCTCCATCGCCAGATCCTTCGCCCAACGGGCCTTGGTGATCGGCTCGCCGCCGACGTTGTAGAAGCCGCTGTCCGCTCGGAGGGCGGCGACGAAGGCGTGACCGGCGTCGGTGTGGTGCAGCAGCGTCACATAGTTCTCGGGCTTGCCCAGCAGGATCGGGTCACCTGCGCGGGTGGCCTTCAGCGCGTGCGTCGTGTGGGGATCACGGCCGAAGAGGAGCCCGAGGCGCAGGACGACCGCGCTGCGACCGGAGGCTGCGAAGTCCACGGCGGCGCGCATCTCGGCCACACGGGGCCGGAACGCCTGGTTGCGCACGCTGAGCGGCAGGTCCTCACCGATCCACTCGGAGCCGTTGTCCGGGTACAGGTAGATCGAGGACTCCTGGATGAGCTTGCCCACGCCCGCCTGAGCCGCGGCCTTGGCGATCGCGACGGAGGCCTCGAGATGGAGCTTGTCGTCCTCGCGCCAGGCGAGGGGGCGCAGCCCGGCCATCCCCACAGGCACATGGGCGAGGGTATTGATGACGATGTCATATCCGCGGAACGCGCGGGCGAGATCCGAGGCGTCGAAGACATCGGCCACGACGGCGCTGCCGCCTCTGCCCTCGATGATCGGGATCCCGGAATCGCGTCGCGTGATGCCTGTGACCTCATGCCCGGCGGCGACGAGCGCCTCGACAGCTTCCTGGCCGAGCACGCCTGTGGCACCGGTGACCGCGATCCTCACGCTGACCTCCTTCGCCGACGGCCTGCTGACCCTCGTGCGTCGAACTTCCTGGGAGGAGCAAGTCTATGCGATCGGCCGCGCCTGCTCCGCCGGGTCCGCGGACGGGAGGCGTTCTGTCAGCTCGCTCACAGAGGGTCCTCTCGAGTTGGCGACTCGGAGGGTGGGGGGTAATGTTTCTTCCTGTTCGGCGCCATTAGCTCAGTTGGTTAGAGCAGCTGACTCTTAATCAGCGGGTCCGGGGTTCGAATCCCTGATGGCGCACCGACACTCGAAGCCCCACCGGTTCTCCGGTGGGGCTTCGTCGTGTCCGGAGCAGACCGACTCCTCGGGCGACCAGGTGTGTGAGGGGCCGCGGATCGACACGAGGTGAGTGGCGAGGAGCCGTTCCGCGCCCGTGCTGGAGCGTTTCGCGGTGGCCGGTCAGGGGCGGCAGGGGAGTGCCGGACGAGCTTCCGAGGCGCTCATCAGGTGGTCAGAACCTCCGATGCTCAGGCGAGACTGGCGGCCGTCGTGCCAGCAGGGGAGTGCTGGCTCCTGCGCCAGCCGTGCCAGCCGCGGCACAGGACGTAGGCCGCAGCGGTCACCAGCACGAGTCCGAGGTCTATGGTCCAGGTCGTACGTGCATCCGGGGTGGCTCCCGCCGCGATGCCGAATACGGTGATCGCGAGCTTGTGACCGACTACGAGCTCCCAGGCGCCGCGCTGACTGCGGGGTGCGGCGGCGATCATGAGGAAGAGCCCGACGAAGACCAGATAGGCGAACGTCCGCCACGCCTCGGACATCAGTCGTTCGGGAGCCACGGTCGTCATGATGGAGATCCCCTGAGCGAACGCGGCCAGCGTCGCCACTGCGCAGAGGATCAGCAGGCCCCGTCCGATGCGGTCGGCCGCAGGCGCGTGGCCGGTGATGCGGGTGGGGGTGAGGGGGTGGTTGTCGGCGCGTGCAACGGGGTGGATCGTCATGGTGCGTGCCCTTCGTCGGCGGTGATGGTCCGAGTGCGGTCAGTGGGAGCAGCACCTGCATGCTGCGGAGAACAGAAGCCCTTTCTGGGTTTCCTCGGCACGTTGAACCTAGACCCGTTGAGTTGCTTAGGCAAGTCATTCTGTCGGACCCGCGCGCGCTCCGGCGGACCCTGCCTGCGGGGTCGTACGATGCCGCACATGGATACTCCGTCGCCCTGGCTCGATGCTGACGAGCAGGAACTCTGGCAATCTTTGCTCACCGTGGTCATCGCCCTGCCGGCGGCCCTGGACCGTCAGCTGCGCCGTGATGCCGGCATCTCCAACTTCGAGTACGGCGTGCTCGCCCGGCTGGAGATGGCGGAGGGGAGGACGATGCGCCTGAGCGAGCTCGCCGCGCTGTGCGACAGCACGCTCCCGCGCCTGTCGAAGGTGATGGATCGATTCGAGCGTCGCGAGTGGGTCACCCGCCGGCCCGATCCGGCGGACGGTCGATACACGCTCGGCTCTCTGGCCGAGGCGGGTGGTCGCAAGCTCGTCGAGGCCGCCCCGGAGCATGCTGCCCAGGTGCGGCGACTTGTGCTCGATCCGCTCAGTGCCGCCCAGCGTCGGCAGATGTCGACCTCGATGTCGCGTCTCGCCACCGTTCTGCGGGAGGACGCGGCGGGCGGCTGACGTACCCTCCGGCGGCAGGTCCGTCCACTGCTCTCCAGGGCGCGGATCGGGAGCTCCTCATCGGCGCATCCGGGCCGATGGGTGGTGATCTCTTCGGCGAAATCACTTGCTTTGGCAAGTCAATGGGCATAGTTTTTGCTTGTCAAGGCAAGCCATTTCAGTTCTCGAGGAGTCCCGATGGTCAAACTCAGCATCTTTCTCACCCGCCGCGCGGATCTCACGCATGACGAGTTCGTCGACTACTGGGCGACGAAGCACACGCCGATGATCGCGAGCGTCCCGGGAGAGGAGGTCCCCGTGCGCCGCTACGTCCAGCTGATGCCCACCGGCGACGAGATCGCCGGCATCACGACCTCGTCCTACGACGGGGTCGCCGAGCTGTGGGTCGACGGCATCGCGGATGCGACATCCTGGTTCACCTCCGAGGCGTACACCACCACCATCGCGGTCGATGAGGAGAGGTTCCTGGACCGCTCGAAGACCCGGTTCCTCTACGCGACCGAGGAGCTCGTCTTCGACTGAGGCCGAATGTCACGGGTCGAGTGCGGTCGGGGTGGCGCCCTGTCGGGGCCGTGCTCAGCGGAATCGCTGGACGGCCTGCGGGGCGCTCTCGGCGAGCTCGCGGATCTCCTCGTGCTCGGTGCGGGCGAGGACCTCGTCGAGCGAGCCGCGGGCCAGGATGCGGCCCTCGCCGAGGAAGGCGATCTGCGGGCACAGGCGCTGCAGCAGCTCGATGTCGTGGGAGGCGATGAGCACGCCGATCCCGAGTCGCTCGATGACCTCGCGCAGCGTGGAGCTGATCTCGCCGCGCATGCCGGGATCCACGGCCGTCAGCGGCTCGTCGAGGATCAGGATCTCGGGGCGGGTGGCGAGCGCTGTGGCCAGGGCGACTCGCTGCTTCTCCCCGCCGGAGAGGGTCATCATGCGCCGGTCCAGGAAGTGCACACCCAGGCCCACGGTCTCGAGCATCTCGGCGGGGGAGACGGAGTGGGTGCGACCGCCCTTCCGTGCCACCTTGGAGGCGTGGTCGAGGCGGCCGACGACCGTCTCCCGCGGCTCGACGATCGTCATCGCGTACTGCGAGACGAAACGGACCGCGGCCCGGAACGTCTTGTGGTCCTTGCCCCGCAGCTTGTGCACGCTGCGTCCGTCCAGGGTGACCTGCCCGGAGCTCGGCTTCATGTCGCCGCGCAGCACCCCGATCAGGGTGGTCTTGCCCGCGCCGGAGGCTCCGAGCAGGCCCTGCGGGGGCTGGCCGGCAGCGACCGAGAGGTCGACCCCTGCCAGGACCGGTTCGCCGGGGTATCCGGCGTGCAGGGAGGTGGCGGTCAGGGTGGTCGAAGCAGGCATCGGCTCTTCTCTCGCGGTTCGGGGACTGGAGAGACGATATCGGTGCCGCCTGGGGCCTGACTGCGACCTGGCGGTCTCAGGCGCGCGTGGCGGAGTATCCGGCCTCGGCGACGGCCGCGAGCACCGCGGCCTCCTCGAGGGGCTGCTCGGAGGAGACGACCAGGGAGCCGGTCTCGTGGCTGACGTCGACCTGCTGGACGCCGGGAATCTCGCCGACCTCTTCGCGGACGGACATCTCGCAGTGGCCGCAGGTCATGCCGGTGACCTGGAAGGTGCTGGTGGTCGTGCTCATGGAAATCTCCTTCGTGTCGGGGCTGCCCCTCCCGGGGCGTCTCCTGAGGATATACCCCTTGGGGGTATTGGGGGGGGCACGTGTCGCAGGTCAGCGGAGATGACTGCGAGCAGGAGATCTCCTGCCGGATCTCTTCAGTCCTCTGCAGTTCTCAGCAGTTCTCAGCAGTTCTCAGCAGTTATCTGCAGTGACATCTTCAGCCCGTCCGTCGTGCTTGGATGACGTCATGAGCATCGATGCCCTGACCGCGATTCGTGAGGAGGCGGACCGGCTGTCCGCAGCCCTCGCCGCCACCGACCCTGAGCAGAAGGTACCCACCTGTCCGGACTGGAACGCCGCGGACCTGCTGTGGCACGCGACGGAGGTCCCCGAGTTCTGGTCCGCAGTTCTCTCGCAGAGGATCGCGACGGAAGAGGGTGCCGCGAGGATCGACGAGTCTGCTGCCCCGCGGCCCGACGACCTCGAGGAGCTCCAGCAGCGTCGCGCGGCGGCGGTGGACGGTCTCCTCGAGCAGCTCGGAGCGCGCCCCGATGAGGAGAGTGCCTGGTTCTGGTTCTCGGAACGTCAGGACGTCGGCGTCATCCGCAGCATGCAGCTGCACGAGGCGACGATCCACCGCGTCGATGCCGAGCTCACCGCCGGTCTGCCCGTCACCGCGATCCGCGAGGACATCGCACATGCGGGTCTCGAGCACGTGCTCAAGGTGATGTGGCCGGCAGCCTTCGACTGGATCCCGGAATGGTCCACCACCACGCCCGTCACGATCGTGGAGATCACCGCCGAGGGTGGTGCGGTGCAGTCCCTGCTCATCAGCCGGTGGTCCGGGACCCGGCCTCGTGACGGCAAGGAGTTCGACGCCCCCGTCGGGCGCCTGCTCGATCGTCCTGCTGGTGCTGGTGCTGGTGCTGGTGCTGGTGCTGGTGCTGGTGCAGATGCGGGTGCGGAGGCCGACGTCGAGTTCCTCCCGCGCGCCACGGTCACCGGATCGGCGACCGCCCTGGATATCTGGGCATGGGGGCGAAGCCTCGCCCTCGGTCACCTTGCCGGAGGGCCGGAGACGGTCGAGATCGTCGGCGACCCCGCGGCCATCGACCAGCTGGAGGCATTGCTCGCCCGAGGGCTCGACTGACATTCACGCCCGGGAGAGAGCGACGTCCCGGCGCGCCGATGATCCCGCACGCAGTCGCCCGCCGAGCAGGTGCAGGAGCGTCGCGACCCCGAAGAAGGCGACCAGCACCACGACCGTGGTCAGCAGCACGTGCGACCACGACGACAGCGTCGGATCGAGGAAGCCGTAGGGGTACCAGCCGGTGACCCCGCCGCGCACCCAGGTGAGGGCGAGGAAGACGACCGGGTAGAGCTGCCACCACAGGATCCGGCGGGCGGAGGGTGCCCGGGAGCGGGGCGTCAGCAGCCAGTCGAGGACCGCGACCACCGGGGCCAGGCGGTGCAGCACGATCCCAGTCCAACCGATGTCCCAGCGCAGCAGCTCATCGAGCGGGGCCACGAGCAGCGCATAGATGATCCCGGTCATCGCGAGGTAGAACGCCACTGCACCGCGCACGTCGTCGAACCACACCGGATGCCGAGCGATCCACGTCGTACCGGCGATCACGAGGGCCACGAACATCAGGTTCGACTGGTTCGTGAAGTACGAGATGTTCTGGGCGAACAGGCCGTCCTGCAGCGCCTCGGCGGCGTTCGCGACAAGGGCGGCGAGCACCAGCAGCGCGACCAGCATCCGCACGGCGGAGGCGAGGTGGGGCGGGTTCGACCGGGGTGCCGCGGGGGTGGGCACGACGGGCCTCCTCGTCGGGGAGGAATCCCCGGTCGGAGTCGGAGTCATGAACCCAGCGGCCACGTGTCGCGGACGTCGGCACCGCCTTCGACCACGTGCTCGGTGGCGCCGGCCAGGTCCGTCCAGGAGTCCTGGGGGCGGTAGCCCAGCTCGAGCGTCGTATTGGTCAGCGACCAGCGGCGGTTGGGATTGTCGGAGATTGCATAGAAGATCCCGAAGCGCACCTCGGCCTCGATCGCGCGGCGCACGACCTGCTCGCAGTCCGCGCGGCTGAGCCACATGGCACGCAGGATGTCCTCCTCGGCCTCCAGAGGATCATCGCTGACCCACCCGATGCGCAGCGCGATGACGTCGAGATCGTATTTGTCGAAGTAGTACCGGCCCAGCGCCTCGCCGAAGATCTTCGAGACACCGTAGAGGGAGTCCGCCCGAGGGATCTGGTCCGGATACACGGGCCACTGCTCGTACCGGTCGTACATGCCCATGGCGTGGTTGGACGAGGCCAGGACCACCCGTCGCACGCCTGCTTGACGAGCGGACTCGAGGATGTTCCGCTGCCCCACGATGTTGGCGTCGAGCACGGCATCCCACGGGGACTCCGGCGACGCGGCGCCGGCGAGGTGCACCACCGTGTCGACGCCGTTCATCAGAGCGAGGACCTCGTCGAAGTCGCCGAGCTCGGCGGTGCGGAAATCGGTGCCCGGCGGAGCGTTCTCGCTGCTGCGGTCATGGAGGACCAGGTCGTAGTCCTCCCGCAGGCCTTCCGCCAGTCGGGAGCCGACACCGCCTGCGGCGCCGGTGATCAGCACACGTCTCCTGGAGTTGCTCATGAGCCCAGTATGAGCGTCTCGCAGGAGCGGGGTGGGCGAATCGTCGGGGCGATTCCTCCCGATTCGTCGCGGATCCGATCGGGGCCACGGCGCGTTGTCCGAGCGGTGAGGGCGGAGGGTCCAGGCAGGGGAGATCGGAGTGCGGCGAGAGGGCCGCCTCAGCTGTTCGAGGCGGGGTTCCCATCGGGGTTCCCGTCGGGATTCCCCGCAGCGTCCCCTGGAAAGGGCGGTGGCGTCCCCTCGGAGGTGTGCTGCGTGCTCTCGGCGCGATCGGGCATCGGGCGGATCTCGTCGCGCATCCTTTCCATCCGCGCATCGAGATCAGCGGCGACGCGGGCAGCGTCATCGAGCTCCGCGCGCAGTCGGCCCGGGAGATTCTTGCGGTACTTGTAGCTCAGCTTGTGCTCGGTGCTGGCCCAGAAGTCCATGGCGATCGTGCGCAGCTGCAGCTCGACGGGCACGTACTCCGTGTGCTCGGAGAGGAACACGGGGACCTGGAGGATCAGGTGCAGCGAGCGATACCCGTTGGGCTTGGGGTCGGCGATGTAGTCCTTGACCGTCAAGGTCTCGAGATCCGGCTGGCGGCGCAGCATGTCGGCGATCCAGTACACGTCGGAGACGAAGCTGCAGGTGATCCGCACCCCGGCGATGTCGTGGACCCGCGCCCTGATCGCGGGGATGGACATCTCCCCGCCGGTGCGCACGGCCTTCTCGATGAGGCTCTCGGTGCTCTTCAGGCGCGAGCGCACGTGCTCGATCGGGCTGTAGTCGTGGATCTGCTCGAACTCCTGGCGGAGGATGTTGACCTTGGTCTGCACCTCGTCGATGCCGAACTGGTAGTGCATCCGGAGCTGGACGAGCTCGTCGTGGACCTGCTTCATCTGCGCGGCGAGGAGCCCTTGGTCGACATCGGGACGGGTCAGCGCATCCTGGCGCGTTGCGACCATCTCCCGGACGCGGTCCTGCCACTGGTCGTCCTGAGGGTCCGGTGTCTCCATCGAGGATCTCCTGCCGTGGGCGCTTCGCGGACCGCACGATCATGGCAGATATCGCTGAGGCTGCGATGCACGCCGGGGCAGGGCGCTCCGGGACGCCCCCGATAGCGCCGAACGGCGCGACCTCAGACGGAGAGATTCCGGGGCCCTTCCCCGCCGCGCCGCCCGTCCCCGTCGCGCCGCCCGTTCCCGTCGCGCCGCCCGTTCCCGTCGCGCCACCAGGCGGCGCTCTCCGCCACGGCGTTGAACGTATAGACGTGGAGTCCCTCGAGCCCGTAGCGGGGGTCAGCGAACGCCGGGGTGAGCTCGTCGAGCAACGTGCCCGGGGTCCATCCGCCCGGTCCGAGCAGGTGCCGGATCTCGGACCCCTGCCGCGCGAGCAGGCGCAATGACGGTCCGACGCCGACGCGGGCCCCGATGCGCAGCAGTCGGGCGGCATCCGTCGGCCCCGCGATACCAGGGCGAACGGGAGTCCGCACCCCGTGCTCGCGCAGCCGCAGCACCCAGTCCAGCAGGGCGGGGGCGTCGAAGCACAGCTGGGTGACGAGCACGGACGCGTACTGCGCCTTCTCCTGGAGGAGCTGCATCGACTCCGCCTCGGACGGGACGAACGGGTGGCCCTCCGGGTATGCGCCCACCCCGACCTCGAAGGACCGGCTGCTCTCTCCCAGGGCCGCCAGCAGGCCGAGGGATCCCTCGAAGTCCCCGGCGGGATGCGGGGCGTCGCCGGCGATGATGAACAGTTCCTGCACCCCCGAGCTCGCGAGGTCGTCCAGGATCCGCTGGAGCTCGGCTGCTCCGCTGATCTGTCGCGCCGCGAGATGGGGGATCGCGACATAGCCCTGTCCCGCCAGGGCGCGGGCGGTGGCGAGAGTGGCTTCGAGTCCCTGTTTGCGTGATGCCGTGACGCTCACGCGCGTGCCGGGCGGCAGGTGCGCGGTCACCGTCGCGACGATCCCGGGCACCGGGATCACCTCGAAGCGCGTTCCGCGCACCAGGGCCTCGGGCCACGGCTCCGTGCGGCGCGGGCTCGGCTCGTCGTGCACCTCAGGCTCCTGCCACCGGATCCTCGTGCCGGGGTGCGGCGGTGTCCAGGGACGTGACATCGCCCTTGGGCTGCTCCTTCGTCGGATCGATGAAGGGCTTGGCGACCACCGCCGCGGGGACCAGATCGGTGCCGGAGTCGTCCCGGGCCCCGACGTCGACCTGCAGCGTGGTGCCCACCTCGGAGTGCTCGACCGAGACCATCGCCAGTCCGATGTTCTTCTCCAGGCGCGGGGATCGGCAGGCCGAGGTGACCTCGCCGATGCGTGCGCCGCCGGCAAGGACGGGGAGCACGTCGATCATCGACCCGTCGTTGTAGGTGCCCAGGTCCGGTCCCTCGATCTCGAGGCCCACGAGCTTGCGCCGGGGACCCTCGGCCTTGATCCGGGTGAGGGCCTGCTTGCCGATGAAGTCCGCCTCCTGGTCGAGGTCCACCATCCAGTCGTAGCCCATGCCGATCTCGAACGGGTTGGTGTCCACCGTGATGTCCGCACCGTGGGCGAGCATCCCGCCCTCGATGCGGCGGATGTGGCACGGCCCGATGACCTGCAGCCCGTGGGCCTGACCGGCCTCCCAGACCTTCTCCCACAGCCGCACGGCGTTCTTCGACGCCTCGTGCACATAGATCTCGTAGCCGATCTCACCGGTGTATCCGGTGCGCGAGACGGTCACGTCGATCCCGTCGATCTGGAAGTCGTGCAGGTAGTAGTAGCGGATGTCCGCGACCGCGTCGCCGAGCAGGTCCCGCATGACCGCGAAGGACTTCGGCCCTTGGACCTGCACCGGGCCCACATCGATCTCCTCGATGCTCACATCCATCCCGGCATGCGTGGCGACGCCGCGGGCCCACAGCAGGATGTCGCTGTCGGCGAGGGAGAGCCAGAAGCGATTCTCCTCCAGGCGCAGCAGGATCGGGTCGTTGAGGATCCCTCCGTGCTGGTCCGTGAGGAAGACGTACTTGCACTGGCCCACCGCGCACTTCGAGAGATCACGGGTGATCAGCAGGTTGGTGAAGTCGAAGGCGTCGGGTCCGGAGATCTCGATCTGTCGTTCGACCCCGACGTCCCAGAGGGTGACCCCCTCCAGCAGCGCCCAGTACTCGGCGATCGGGTCGCCGTAGTGCCGGGGGTGGTACGTGTGGTTGTAGACGCTGTACATCGCGACCCCGTGACGCCTCGAGGCGTAGAAGAACGGGGACTTGCGGATGCGGGGGTAGAGCAGAACTCGGGGGTGCTGGTTGACGCTCATGGTGGCCTCCAAAGGCGGTCCGTACCCTACTGTGGCATTATGATGCGCATTACGCAATGGTGTGCGCATTGCGCACGACGAGCAGCGTGTGGCGGCGCTGGATGTGTGTCAGAGCGTGTCTGCGGTCGAGCTGGAGGAGAGTGGGAGATGGGGCAGCCAGGAACGGTGCAGTCGGTGGATCGGGCAGCTCAGGTGCTGGAGATCATCGCCCGTGACGGGGAGTCGAGCGTGGGGCGGATCGGTCGCGAGCTGGAGGTCCACGGATCCACCGCGTCTCGCTTGCTCGCCTCGCTCGCAGCGCATGACCTCGTCGAACGTCTCGAGGCCACCGGCACGGTGCGGCTCGGCGTGGGTGTGCTGCGACTCGCCGCGGCGACCCGGTCGCGGCTCGATCTGACCGCTCAGGCGGGCCCCGTGTGCGATGCGCTCGCCGAGGAGCTGGGCGAGACCGTGAACGTGGCGGTGTATCGCGACGGTGCGGCGATCAACGTGTATCAGGCCCAGGGGACCAGCACCGTGGCGATGCACAACTGGATCGGGGACCGGACCGTCCTGCACGCGACCTCCAGCGGCAAGATGCTGCTCGCCCATCTGGAGCAGGACGCCATCGAGGATCTGTTGGCCTCGCCCCTGGAACGCTTCACGGAGCACACGATCACGGGGGCCACCGTGCTGCGGGAGCAGCTGCAGCAGGCGCGGGAGAACGGCTGGGCCCAGGTGGTGGAGGAGTACGAGGACGGCCTGAACGCGGTCGCCGCCCCGATCCGCGGCCCCGCGGGTGACGTGGTCGCCGCGCTCTCCGTCGCCGGGCCGACGTACCGCCTCGCGCCCGGGTCGCTCCCGGCCACCGCCCGAGTCCTGCTGCGGGCCGCCGACGAGATCTCGCGCCGGATCGGATACCGGGCCGACGTCACCGGGTGAGCGGTCGGCCGGTTCCCCCGGTTCTCGCGCCGGCCTCTGCTCCTGCTCGGACGACGGTCGGGAGGCGTCAGCCCTTCATGCGGGTATCCCCGGGATCGAACGGGGGCGTGCGGCCCACGCTCAGCACGCTCACTGTGTGACGGGAGCCCAGGTAGTCCACCAGCAGGTGCGTCCCGACCTGCGCGTGCTCGGGTGGGAGGTACGCCATCAGCAGGTAGCGGCCGAGCGACGGGGCCGGCCCGGCCGAGGTGACGAACGATCGCCTGCCGCGGGCGTCGACGATCGTGGAGCCGTCGGGCGTGAGGATCGGTTCCCCGCCGGTCATGCACCGTGCGAGACCATCGCCTGCAGCGCTGGCCGGATCGACGACGAGGCTGCACAGAGTGGCTGCCGGACCCTTTGTCCGTGACTCCAGGTACGCCTGCTTGCCCAGGAAGTCCGCCGTCTTCACCTTCGGCAGCGCGAGGTCGGCCTCGACCGGGTCGTACTCGGCGGTGAGCTCCGCGCCCATCAGCCGGTAGCCCTTTTCCAGCCGGCCGGTGGTCGCGTACACGCCGATGCCGGCAGGGAGCACACCGTGGCCTCGACCTGCCTCCCACAGCAGGTCCCACAGGGGCAGGCCGTGCTCGGTCGCGACGTGGATCTCCCAGCCCAGCTCCCCGACGTACGAGATGCGCAGCAGGGAGGCAGGGATGCTGCCCAGCTCGAGGTCCTGGGCAGTGCCGAAGCCGAACGCCTCGTCGGAGAGATCGGCCGAGGTCACCTCCGTGAGCAGGTCCCGGGCGCGCGGGCCCCAGAGTCCGAGGGTGGTCACGGCGGAGCCGACATCGGCCAGGTGGACGGATCCGTCGGCCGGGAGGTGGTCGCGCAACCAGACCAGATCGCGGCCGCCCTCGGCGCCGCCCGTGATCACGCGGAAGCTCTCCGGACCCCGGCGCACGATGGTGAGATCGGAGCGGAACCCGCCGGCCGGGGTGAGCAGCGGGGTGTAGACGACGCGGCCGACGCGGACGTCGATCCGGGCCACCGCGAGGCTCTCGAGGTAGGCGACGGCTCCCGGGCCGGTGACGTCGAGGATCGCGAAGGCGCCGAGGTCGACCATCGCCACCCGTTCGCGCATCGCGAGGTGCTCGGCCTCGATCAGCGGGGACCACCAGCGAGCATCCCATTCGTGCTCCCGTGGGGAGATCCGATCGGCGAACTCCTCCAGCAGGGGAGCGTTGGAGGCGTACCACTGGGGTCGTTCCCAGCCGGCGGCCTCGAAGTACTCTGCGCCGAGGGCCTCGGTGCGCGGATGGAACGGGCTGGTGCGGAGGGGACGGTCACTCAGCCACTGCTCCCGCGGATGGCTGATCCCGTAGATCTTGGGGAACCCCTCGGCAGCCCGGGCCCGCACATGGGCGTCGGTGCGGGCGGCGGGGTGGAAACGGGCGATGTCGGATGCGTGCGGGTCGATCTCGCTGTCGCCGGTCGTGATCAGCTCGGCGAGCATGCGGCCCACGCCCGCGGCCTCCTTGATCCAGACCGCCGCGGCGGACCACAGCCCGCGCACCTCAGGGGTCTCGCCGACGAGGGCACCGCCGTCCGGGGTGAGGGAGAGGAGCCCGTTGATCGCAGCCTTCCGTGGCGGCTCGGGGTCGGTGAGGAGGCTCGGGAACATCTCCTTCGCGTGCTCGAGCTGCGCGGTGAAATCCTCCTCCGTGAAGGGGAAGCTCGTCGGGGACGCCTGACCGGGCGCGCCGTAGGCGGGAATCTCCTCGGGGCGGTGCAGCAGCGGCCTGTGGGCGTAGGAACCGATCTCCAGATCTGGGCCGCGCTGGCGCTCGTACATCAGACGGTCCATGTCGCGCAGCAGCGGGAAGCTGATCCATTCCTCGGTCGCGTCGAGCTGGGCGATGGGGCCGACGTCGAGCATCTGGTGCACGGCCGGGGTGAGGGGGATCGCGGCGCCGGCGAGGGCGGCGACGCGCGGGCTCCACACCCCGCACGCGATGACCACGATCTCGGTGTCGATCTCGCCGTGATCGGTGACGACCCGCGTCACGCGACCGCCGGAGACCTCGAGGTCGATCACCTCGGTCTCCGGGCAGAGCGTGAGCGCGCCCAGCTCCACCGCGCGCTCCCGGAAGAGGGCCCCCGCCGCGAGCGGGTCCACGATCGCCCCGGTCGGTGTGTGGAAGCCGCCGAGCAGCAGACCCGCGTCGCAGTAGGGGACGAGCTCCTGGATCTCGGACGGGGACAGCAGATGGGCCTCGACGCCCCAGGAGAGCGCCGAGCTCATCCGGCGCGTCAGCTCCTGCATCCGCTGCGGGCTGCGCGCCACCTCGATCCCTCCGCAGGTGGAGAGCACCCCGAGCGCCTCGTACTGGCGCAGCGAGTCGACCGTCAGATCGGTGATCTCGCGGGAGTGGTCCACGGGGAAGACGAAGTTGGAGGCGTGCCCCGTCGAGCCGCCCGGATCCGGCAGAGGACCCTTGTCGATCTGCACGATGGTGCGCCAGCCGAGCTCCGCGAGGTGCTTGACGGCGGCATTGCCGACCACCCCGGCTCCGATGACGACGATGTCTGCACGATCCGGCAACTGTGCCATGGCGTCCTCCCGAACTCACCCTGGGCATCCTCACGCTAGCCCTGCGCGGAGCGTTTGACCAGGGGTGGTGCGGGGGAGGGCTATCGGTGCGCTGGGGGCGGCGCGGGCGTCTGGTCCTCGTCGGCGTCGGCGTGGGCGCCGGCGCCGGTGAGGATCGGAGTCTCGAGGGGGTTCGGAGGCTCGACGCGTCCGTCCTGCTGGGACGCGAGGGCGAGCGGGAGGAACACGGTGTCGACGATGTCGACGAGAGTCTCATCGGCCACGCTGCCGAGGGACATGACCATCTCGTGGCGGAAGAGATCGAGAGGGAGCGTCGCGATCCTCTCGGGCAGCTCGCCGCGCAGTTCCCCACGGGTGACGGCGCGTTCGAGGATGCGCGGCATGGCAGGGGCTCGTTCGCCGAGGAGATCGGCACGCAGCTGCGCGGGGGCGATCGAGGTCTCCTCGAAGTGGGAGCCGACGATCATGCTGAGCACTGCCGCCGCGCTGGGGCCGAGCCGCTCGTTCATCGAGCGGAGCTGCGCGAGGACGTCCTCGCGCAGCGACCCGGCATCGGGGAGTTCGCGCGGTGAGCCGAGGTAGCTGTGGGACAGGACCGCCAGGAGGAGAGCCTTCTTGTCCGGCCATCGCCGATAGAGGACCGCCTTGCCGGTGCCGGCCCGTTCGGCGGTGGCCTCGAACGTGAATCCTGGATAGCCGGCTTCCTGCAGCACCTGCCAGCCCGCCTCGAGGATGGCGGATTCCAGCACGGCACCCCGTCGTCTGCTCGCGGTCATGTCTGCTCCCGTCTGCTCTCAGAAAGTTCGTAAAGAACGCTTGCGTTCCCTAGTCTAGCGATCTACCTTTAAGAGACGCACACGTACTCTATTGGAGGTCGCATGACTGCTCACCCGACAGCACGGCCGGCGACGCGATCGACCGGCTTGATGCTCACAGCGCTCGTCGTCGGTGCGGTCACTGCCATCCTGGATACGACGATCGTGTCGATGGGGCTGCACACCCTCACCATCGAACTGGACGCCTCGGTCGCGACGATCCAGTGGGTCAGCACCGGCTACATGCTCGCCCTGGCCCTCGCCATCCCGTTCGTGGGCTGGGCGCAGGTACGGTTCGGCGGCAAGCGGCTGTGGCTGTTCGCCCTCGGGGTGTTCGTGATCGCCTCCGTCCTGAGCGCGGGCGCCTGGAGCGCAGGGTCCCTGATCCTCTTCCGTGTCCTGCAGGGGCTGGGCGGCGGCATCATGTTCCCGCTCATGCAGACCCTGGCCATGCAGAACATCGCCCCAGCGGACCGGGTGCGGACGATGGCGATGGTGAGTCTGCCGGCAGCGCTCGGCCCGATCCTCGGTCCCGTGCTCGGTGGGCTCGTGCTGCACTGGGCGAGCTGGCGGTGGCTCTTCCTGATCAATGTTCCTCTCGGGGTCATCGGACTGGTCCTGGCCGTCCTGTTCCTCACTCCGGACCATCCTGAGCGGGGAGCTGCCTCGCCGGCGCTGGACGTCGTCGGTGCCCTCCTGCTCGTCCCGGCCCTGGCGGGACTGCTCTTCGGGTTGTCCAACGTCCATGCCGCCGGTGGCCTCGGGCGGGCCGATGTGCTGCTGCCAGGAATCGTCGGCGCGATCCTGCTGGTCGGCTTCGTGCTCTGGGGCATGCGACGGGAGGGGAGGTCCCTGGTCGATGTCCGCCTGCTCGCGGTGCGCTCCGTGCGTTCCTCCGCGATCACGCTCGTCTTCCTCGGGGCGGCGCTCTTCGCGAGCACCTTCCTGCTGCCGCTCTTCCTGCAGGGGCCACTCGGGTACGGCGTCCTGGGTGCTGCGCTGCTCCTGATCCCGCAAGGCGTCGGGTCACTGGTCGCACGCTTCATCGCGGGTCAGCTGGTCGATCGATTCGGCGCCCGGGCGGTGGCGGTGACCGGGTTCCTGGTGGTCGCCGCGGCGACAGCCCCCTTCGCGCTCATGGGGTCTCAGATCGGTCCCTGGTCGATGGGCCTCGTCCTGTTCGTCCGGGGCCTCGGCCTGGGGATCGTCCTCATCCCTGTCATGACGGTCGCCTATGTCGATATCGACAGGGACCGGATGCCTCATGCCTCCGCCATCACCCGCCTGGTCCAGCAGCTCGGCGGAGCGTTCGGCATCGCCCTGATCGTGGTGGTCCTCACCTCCGCCGCCACCGGTTCGGATCCGGAGGCCGGGTACGTCGCGGCATTCTGGTGCACGCTCGTGCTGACGGTGCTCGCGCTGCTCGCCTCCCTGCTGCTGCCGTCGACGTCGACGTCGACGCCGACGCCGACGGAGCACGGGGAGGGGTGTGACGGAACGGCGCCGGAGGAGGAGCCTTCGGCTCCTGGAACGAGCGAACGCCGCAGCACTGCGAGGGCATGAAAAAACGCCCTGTTGCCAGGGCGTTTCTTGGGGTGATCGACGGGATTTGAACCCGCGACCGCCTGGACCACAACCAGGAGCTCTACCAACTGAGCTACGACCACCATGTGCGGAACGAATCCCGCAACGAGAGAAAACTATACCGTCTCCACCGCCTGATCTCGCCCCGAAAGCACTGTTTCGAGTGTGAGACACATTGCATCGGTCGGCGCACCGGCCGCCCGGTCATCGGGTGCCGTGTCGGCATCGATCCGGTGCGCCACCCCTCAGAGCATCTCGGCGCGCAGCTGCTCGGGAGATTTCGGCGAGAGCAGGCCCGGGGCCACGTCGAAGGGGGTCCTCGCCCCATGCTCACCGGCCGCGGCCAGCCGCCCCGCCGCACGGGCGTAGGCGACGAGCACGCTCGCGGTGAACTCGGGGTTCGACTCCTCCTGCAGGCGGTACTCGATGGTCTGGGCGGTTCCGGGGGTGGATTCGCCGGAGCGGATCACGAAGCCGCCGTGGGGCATGCCCTGGTGATCGCGGGCGAGTTCCTCGGAGCTGAGGAAGGTCACGGATGTCTCGAAAGGCTCGAAGTAGTGCGGCATGGTCACGATCTCCTCGCGCACGGAGTCGGCGTCGGCCCCGTCCTCGAGCACCACGAAGCACTCGCGGGTGTGCTTCTCCCGCGTGCTCAGCTCGGGCTGCTCGCCGGCGCGCACGCGGGCGATGGCCTCCTGGGAGGGGATCGTGTACTGGACAGCGGCGGCGACCCCGTCCAGGCGGCGCAGCGCGTCGGAGTGCCCCTGCGACAGGCCGCGGCCCCAGAAGGTGTAGGTGGAGCCCTGGGGGAGGATGGCCTCGCCATACACACGGTTGATGGAGAACAGACCCGGGTCCCAGCCGGTGGAGATGAGCGCCGTGGTGCCGGCTGCGCGGGCGACGGCGTCGACCCGCGCGAAGTGCTCGGGGATACGGGCATGTGTGTCGAAGCTGTCCACGACGGTGAAGCGCTCGGCGAGCTGCGGGGTCTGCTCGGGGAGGTCGGTCTTCGACCCGCCGCAGAGCACGAGCACGTCGATCTCGTCCTGCATCGTCTCGAGCGCGTCCATCGATCGCACGGGGGTCTCCTCGTGCACGGGGCTCACCGTGGCCGGTGCACGGCGCGTGAACACGCCCACCAGCTCCATGTCCTCCTGCAACGAGACGGCGATCTCGACGCCCCGTCCCAGGTTCCCGTAGCCGACGATGCCGATCCGGAGCGCAGTCATGGTCCTCTTCTCGTGTCGATGCATGAGTTCGATGCATAGGTCGATGCATAGTTCGATGGATAGTGTGGTCCCGACCAGGGACACCGTCGCCGATCCTACTCACCGATCACCCCCGGGGCCGAGCTCGTCGAGGGTCCCGTCGATTCGCACGGCGTCCGTGCCGCCCACACGTTGCACGGCCCCTGGCGCAGGAGGAGACTGGCCGCATGATCGTCGCCTTCTCCGTCCAGCCCACCGGTGACCCCTCGGATCCAGCGCTCGTGCGCGGGCTTGTCGCGGGCACGGACAGCGCCGGCGTGCACGACGCGGTCGCCGCCGCGGTGCGCGTCGTGCGGGAGTCCGGACTGCCGAACCGCACCTCCTCGATGTTCACCGAGATCGAAGGGGACTGGGACGAGGTGATGGACGTCGTGCGGCGTGCGACCGCCGCGGCGGGGCGGTACGGCTCGCGGGTCTCGCTCGTCCTCAAGGCCGACATCCGTCCCGGCCACGAGGGGCAGCTCGACGCGAAGATCGACCGGCTCGAGACCGCGGTCTCCCACCTCGACGACCAGGGATGAGCCGTGCCGGACTGGACGCGGCTGTGCATGCTCCTCGCGGACGACCCTGAGCTCCCGAGGTCGGTGCACCTCGCGGCCACCGACCCACAGGCCTACCTGGCGACACAGGCGGATCCACTCCTCGGCCTCGAGACCGGAGCCGGTGCTGCGGAGACCGTCGATCCGTGGATCGCCCTGATCGACGGGCTGGACGTGGCCGACGCCCTGGCCTACCTCGACCCGGAGGACACCGGCGCGGAGCTGGCCATGGCCCTGGGCGAGGTCGCTCGGGTGTGCCGCTCCGGGGCTGATCTCGAGCCGGTCGCCGACATCACCGCAGGGCTGGAACCGGCGATCCGACGGGCCGAGGAGATCCTCGCCGCGTTCGACCTGTGCCTGCTGCAGCTGGAGGAGGACACCGACGCGTGCCCTCTCGTGGTCGCGGACATCGGCCACGTCGAGGAGATCGTCGCCCTCGCGGCCGGTGCCGGCCGCGAGGTGCGTCCCGTCGAGTGACGCGGTTCCGAGTCAGCAGGAGCTGAATCAGCAGGCGCTGAGTCAGCACGTGCTGAGACAGCGGGCGCTGACTCAGCGGGTGCCGAGCGACGAGCTGTCGGCGTCGGCTCAGCTCTCCTGGTCGAGCAGGCCGTCGCGCAGCGCGGCGGCCAGGGTGGGCGTGACCGGAAGCCGCGGGATCAGCGTCGCCTGGAAGGCGTGGTAGATGTCCGGCTTGCCCGGCCACGTCACGCCCTGGGGCTCGTTGTCCGCATCGAGCTCGTGGAACCAGGAGCCGTTCTCGGGATCGAGCAGGTAGGTGGAGATGTACTC
Organism: Brachybacterium sp. 107; assembly: GCF_052379725.1. Classification (NCBI taxonomy): domain Bacteria; kingdom Bacillati; phylum Actinomycetota; class Actinomycetes; order Micrococcales; family Dermabacteraceae; genus Brachybacterium; species Brachybacterium sp. 107. The sequence goes on from NZ_JBQSYW010000006.1 coordinate 209,725, forward strand.
CCACCACTGCTCGTAGCGATCCGCCCAGATCCGGTCCCCGGTCACCTCGTACATCACGGCGGCGGCTCCGACCGCTTCCGCGGCGACCCAGTGCATGCGCTCGGAGGCGACGGGGGAGCCGTCCCAGTCCACGGTGTAGACGAACCCGGGGGCTCCGTCGGCGCCGAAGCTCGTCGCCGACTTCTCCATGAGCGCCGTCGCGGATTCGAGCATCCAGTCCGGGGCCGAACCGTCGGCCGCGATCAGTGCGGCACGGCCGTGCAGCACCAGGCGGGACCATTCGATCCAGTGACCGACCGTGGCGCCGTACGGGCGGAACGGGTGGTTCGGCTCGTCGCGGTTGTACTCCAGCAGCGGGTTCCAGTCGGTGTCGAAGTGCTCCGGCAGCGCCCAGTCGTTGCCGCGCGCGAACTCATCGATCGCGCGCGTCATGATGCCCACAGCGCGATCGAGCCAGCGACGCTGGCCGGTGACGTCGGCCGCGGCGAGGAGGGCCTCGACCGTGTGCATGTTCGCGTTGATCCCGCGGTACTCCTCGCACTGCGTGAAGGTGCGATCGAAGGTGTCCACGCTCATCCCCGCGGACTCGTCGAAGAACTTCGTATCGAGCACGGTGAGGGCCTCGTCGAGCAGTTCCTGCGCGCCGGGGCGGCCGGCGGCCAGGGCCGAGGAGGCCGCGAGCACCACGAAGGCGTGCGCGTAGGCCTGCTTGGAGTCGTCCACCGGCTTCCCATCGGCGACCGCCGCGTACCAGCCGCCGTGCTCCGCATCGTGGAACACCCCGCGCAGGGAGGCGATGCCGTGGTCGGCGAAGCGACCGAAGTCCGGGCGGCCCAGCAGGTGCCCGAGGGCGAAGCTGTGCGTCATCCGGCAGGTGATCCAGAGCTCCGAGGGGCGCGACAGGTCGGAGTCGCCCTCCTCGTCGAGCCAGGCGAAGCCGCCGTCCTCGCGCACGGACTCCGAGCCGAACACGAGGAGCTCGTCGCCCTCGTTCCCCAGCCACGAGCGATGGGAAGCGCGCTCGAGCCACGGGACGTGCGGGGTGACGGGAGTCGGGGTCGAAGTGGCGGCAGGGGCCGTGGCGGCCGCGGTCGTCGACGAGGCTGCTGCGGCGGCCGTCTCCTCGGACTCCTCCGTCAGCTCGAAGGTGCGTGATGCCACCTGCGCCTGCGCGGTGGTGGGACCGGGAGCGTCGACGAGGAGCACCTCGCGGTAGTACTTGAGCTCCTGGATCGACTCGCGGATGTCCGCGAGCGCCCGGTGGCCGCCGTGCTTGGCGGGGATGTTGTAGTAGACGCGGGGGAACCAGCGTTTGGCGAGCTCCTTGAGGCTGGAGACGTCGATCGTGCGGTACGACAGCCACTGGGCGAACTCGGGCACGTCGCGATCCAGGAACACCCGGTCGGTGCCCACGCTGTTGCCGGCGAGCGGCGCCTTGCCCGGCTCGGGGCAGTACTGCTGCACGTAGGCGAGGCATTGGGCCTGCGCCTCCTCGAGCGTCATGCCGCCGTCGAGCTCGTCGAGCAGGCCGGAGACGGTGTGCATGTTGACCACGAAGGGGTCCATGCCGGTGAGCGATTCGGCCGGCGGCTTGATGACGACGTCGACGCCGTCACCGAGGATGTTCAGATCGGCGTCGGTCACGAGCACGGCGATCTCGACGAGCGCATCGCGCTTCTTGTCGAGGCCGGTCATCTCGCAATCGACCCAGATGATGCGGTCGTTGATGGCACGGGAGGAGCTGGAAGTCACCGGGTAACAGTATCGCGGGAGTGCGGGGCACCGGCGAGGAATGGCCCGGCGCCTCGGAGGGAGCATGGTTACCATGCAGTCATCAGGGTTCGATGCCGAGCCCGCTGAGTGACTCATGGAGGAGCCCGACGTGAACCTGTACTTCCGCCTGCTGGTGTTCATGATCCGCGTGCGCTTCCGCAGCCGCCTGAGCATGTGGGACAACTCCCGCACGAGCTTCCGCGTGAACCCGGCGGACCTCGACGTGCAGCGGCACATGAACAACGGCCGCTATCTCACTCTCATGGACCTGGGCCGGATGGACCTCATGCTGCGCTCCGGGTTCTGGAAGCGACTCACTGCACGGGGCTGGTACCCCGTGGTCGCGGGGCAGTCCATCACCTACCGCAAGTCGCTGGTGCTGTGGCAGAAGTTCGACATCGACTCCCGGGTCCTCGGGCACGACGACCGCTGGATCTACATGGAGCAGGTGTTCCGGGTGGGGGAGACGGTCTACGCCGACGCGATCATCCGCGCGCGCTTCCTGAAGAAGACCGGTGGATCCGTGAGCGTCCGCGAGGTGCTCGACCTCGTCGGCCCGGTCCCGCCGGACCTGCACGTGCCTGCGTGGGTCACCGAGTGGAACGAGGCCTCCTCGCAGCACAGCCGCGAGCTCTGAGCCGGCCGACGCACCAAGCGCACCAGACGCACGGCAGGGTCAGCGCCGTCGGTCCGACGCGCGCTCGGCGGGAGCGTTCTTCGGCGTGGACCGTCGGCGAATCTCCTCGATGCCGCTGAGCACGAGCAGCACGACGACCACTCCCAGCAGCACCCACTGCTCGAAGGCGCCGGCGATGATCCCGGTGAGTACGAGGGCCACGAGGTAGATGGCGTTCACGACCGTCCGTGAGACGCCGAGCAGGCGGGTGCCGAATCGGCCGCGCAGCAGGCGCAGTCCCAGCAGGAACACGATGACGCCGATCGTGAGGACCTTCAGCACCATGGGACGGCTCCAGACACGACGACGGGTGGTGGTGCCCCCAGCAGGACTCGAACCTGCAACCTACGGATTAGAAGGCCGTTGCTCTATCCATTGAGCTATGGAGGCATCGGTGCGGGCTCGGGGTGGCCGGGCCGGAAGCACCGCGAGAAGTCTACCGACCCGTCCCGGGACGTCGTGCATCAGGATGCGCACGCTGTCGTGCACCCCGCGGCGCACCGCCTCCCGCTCCTGCCGGGGCGCCCGGCTCGGCCTGGCAGCGGGGGCAGAACCACAGCACGCGCGGTTCCGTGCCCTCGAGCCGGGGGTCGCCGATCTCCCCGCGCTCGATGCGGGCGCGGCAGCGACGGCACTGCCGGCCACCGCGCCCGTACACCCACAGGTCGCCGTCGCGCCCCAGCATCCCGCCGGTCGTCACCCGCACGGAGCGGTCCAGGTTCAGGGTGAGCAGGCGGTGGGCGAGGTCGACCAGAGCACCCAGGTCCCCGGCCGCGTGCGTCGGAGCAGCGGGGTGCACGCGGCGCAGGAAGCACAGCTCGCTGCGGTAGATGTTGCCGATCCCGGCGAGGTTGCGCTGATCGAGCAGGGCGAGGCCGATCGGGCGCTCCGGCTCGGCCGCGAGGTTCGAGACGGCCCGCTGGCGCAGTGCCGGGTCGTCCTCCCAGGACGGGTCCAGCAGGTCCGGTCCCAGGTGGGCCACCAGGGTGTTCTCGTCGGCGGTGCGCACCAGGCGAACCTGTTTCACGTCGTAGGCGACGGCGCGGGCCTCGCGCCCGTCGGGGTGCCGTGCGTCGAGGACGACGCGGATCGTGTCCGCCGGGCGCGGTCCGGCGCTGGTGTCGCTCGAGCGCAGCGCCTTCCCGTCCACGTGCCAGATCCCGTCCATCATCAGGTGGGTGTGGAGCGTGAGCGGCACGCCTCCTGCCGCGGGCGGCTCCAGGCGGATCAGCAGATGCTTGCCGCGCGGCCGCACCTCCCGCACGCTCCAGCCCACGAGGTCCGCCGTGGCGGCGCGGGGCACCCGCAGATCGCTCGTGGTGAGGGTCGCCCCCGCGAGAGCCTCGTGCAGCGCCCGGCACTGCCGGGCGACGGTGTCTCCCTCGGGCATCAGCGACCTCCTGCGCGCAGGCGGATGGACTTCGGCGAGCGGTAGCAGCCGGCGGCGACCAGGGCGTCGCCGATCGCCGCGACGGGAGCGCTGGTGATCGGGTTCCCGTTGATCCGCTCGATCCGCAGCTGAGGCAGACGGGAGTCCTCGACGATCGCCCGCACCAGCTGCTCGGCGACCAGCGTCGTCGCGGTCTCGTCTGCCCACCACAGGAGGTGCTTGGCGCCTTTGTCGACGACGGCGACGACATGCCCGTCGGCCAGCAGCACCAGTGCTCCGGCGCGACGCGCGGGCCGCACGGTCGTGCCCTCGGGCGGGGCGATCGTGAAGGACGGCCACGGGAGCGCTGCGCCGTAGGGGTTCGCCGGGTCGGTCGCGGCGAGCGCGACGGTCGATGCCTCGGGGGAAGGGCCGACGGTCCCGGCGTCGGGGTCGCCTTGCGCCTCGGCCTCCCGGTCCCGATCGCGCAGCAGGTCCACCGCCTCGACCGGGGCGAACTGGGAGGCGCCGAGCCCGTCGACGAAGTAGCCGCGGCGACAGCTGCCGTTCTCCTCGAGCACGGCGAGCACGCGGTACACGGCGGCGAAGCTGCCGGGGATGTCCTCGATGTCCATCGCGCCCCGCGTCACCACGCCGTGCCGGTCCAGGAGCAGGGTCGCGAGCGCCGCTGCCCGGGCGGCGGGATCGACCGCCTCGACTCTCACGGCGGACCACCGTCCTGCTCCGGTGGGCCCCGTGACGAGCTCGGAGACGGACGATGCCCCCTGCCGCATCATCGCGGCCGACAGCCGCGCTGCGCCGCGCCGGGTCAGGGGGCGCGAGCGTCCCGTCGGCCGGGAGGGCCGTGCCGGTCCGCGACCGTAGGTGCGCAGCGCCTCGAAGGAGTCGTTGGTGATCAAGCCCTGGAACGCGAGGTCCCACAGAGCGTCGTGCAGGTCCGGTGGTGGCGCGGCGTCCCCGTCTGCGGCGAGGGCGGTGAGGATCTCGCCGTGGCGAAGCGCGCCAGGTGTCCCGCGGAGCATGGCGAGGACCCGGGCGGTGAGGGACCCCTCGGCCAGGGCCGAGGCGGCCTCCTCGAGCGCCTCGGCGTCGAGCCCGAGCGGCAGGGCGTCCGCAAGATGCAACCGGATCCAGCCGTCGTCGGCGCCGAGCCGCCCGTGCCCGGTCCACACCACGTCACCGGCGGCGAAGGCCGCGTCCAGCAGGGCGGGGCTCGCATCGGGCATCCGCGCCGGCAGCACCTGCTCCTCCCAGGCGGACAGCGGCAGCGACACCCCGGCGAGCTGGTCGATCACGGAGAGCAGGCCGTCGCGGCCCTGCCACGTGGCCCGGTCCCGGCGGCCGTCGGACCGTCGCCCCGTCAGGTGCTGCCACTGCCCGAGGAAGCGGGCATAGACCGGGCCGGGGACCGGGGCGATCTCCCGTCGGGACGCGGCGAGGCTGGCTCGGCGGATCCGCCGCAGCACGTCGGCATCGACCCACTCCTCGCCCTCGCGGCCGGGACTGAACTCGCCCTGCTGCAGCACCCGCTCGGCGGTGAGCTGCTCGAGCGCGCCGCGAGCCACGCCGGGGGCGAGGCCGAAGGCGTCCACCGGACCGTTCGCGAGGAAGGGACCACGACCGCGTGCCCAGCGCGACAGCAGCTGGGCGACGGCCCGATCCACCGGCGCGAGGTGGGCGTCGGGGACACCGGGCGGGAGGGCGACCCCGAGCGCGTCGCGCAGCAGCCCGGCATCCTCGATCGCGGCGAGGTGCTCGAGGCCGGCGATGCGCACGGCGAGGATCCGCCGGGTGTCGTGGAGCTGGGAGAGCTCGGTCTCGAGGTCGATCCCGTCGGCCGCGCGGGCGGCGAGATCGTCCCGGGTCAGGGGTCCGAGTCGCCGCAGGGCGTCCGCGATCTGCTCCGCCCCGCGCAGCGCACGGTCCTCGCTCAGTCCCTGCAGACGGCTCTCGACCTCGGAGATGACCTCGGCATCCAGCAGCTCGCGAAGACTCACCGATCCCAGCAGCTCGGCGAGCAGGGACTGGTCCAGCGCGAGGGCGGCGGTGCGGCGCTCGGCGAGCGGGGCGTCGGCGTCGTAGATGAACTGGGCGAGGTAGCCGAACAGCAACGACCGCGCGAGAGGGGACGGGGTGGGGGTCTCGATCTCCCGGACCTCGAGGCGGCGCCGCCCGATCTGCGTCATGAGATCGATGAGGGCGGGCAGGTCGTAGACGTCCTGCAGGCACTCGCGGGCAGCCTCGAGCATGATCGGGAAGTCCGGGTAGGGGCGGGCGACCTCCAGCAGATGGGAGGACCGCTGACGCTGCTGCCACAGCGGAGCCCGCTGGTTCGGATCCCGCCGGGGAAGCAGCAGCGCCCGCGCCGCGCACTCGCGGAAGCGGGCGGCGAACAGCGCGGAGGAGCCGACGAGGCGCCGAACTTCCTCGTCGATCTCCTCGGGCGTGAAGACGAACAGGTCGGCACCCGGCGGCTGCTCCCCATGGGGTATCCGTAGCACGATGCCGTCGTCGGCGGCCATGACCTGGCCGTCCAGGCCGTATCTCTCCTCGACCCTGGCCCCGACAGCGAGGGCCCACGGGCCGGTGATCCGCTGGCCGTAGGAGCAATGCAGGACGACCCTCCAGTCCCCGAGCTCGTCGAGGAAGCGTTCGACGACCAGCTGCTGCGGGCCGGGCACGACCCCGGTCACGTGCTTCTGCTCGGCGAGATGGTCCAGCAGCACGGTGCGAGCGTTGACGTCGAGACCCAGCGCGGCGAGGCGCTCGTCGGCCTGCGGCCGCTCGAGGTCGGCGAGCTCGCTCTGGGCGGTGGCGATCGCGCGGCCCAGGCTCGCGGGGCGGCCGTCGCCGCCGCCGTGCCAGAACGGGATGCGGCCGGTGAGGCCGAAGGCGGGGGAGACGGTGACCCGGGAGGCGGTGATCTCCTCGATCCGCCAGCTGCTGGTGCCCAGGGTGATGACATCCCCGCGGCGCGACTCGTAGACCATCTCCTCGTCGAGCTCGCCCACCCGGCGCGGCTGGGAGTCGTCGTCCCCGGCCACCAGGTGCACCGGGTACAGACCGCGGTCGGGGATGGTGCCGCCGCTGGTCACCGCGAGGCGCTGCGCTCCCGGCCGGCCCGTGAGCAGACCGGTGTCATGGTCGTGCACCAGCCGCGGTCGCAGCTCGGAGAAGGCGGTCGACGGGTAGCGCCCGGCGAGCAGATCGATGGTCTGGTCGAAGGCGGAGCGGGGAAGAGCGCGGTAGGGGTGCGCGCTGCGCACCAGGTCGAACCAGTCGTCGATCTGGAGGTCGTCCATCGCGGCGGCGGAGACCGTGTGCTGGGCGAGCACGTCCAGCGCGTTGCGGGGCACCGAGAGCGGCTCGATACGACCGGCGACGGCCTCCTGCACGGCGACCGCGGAGCGCAGCACGTCCGCGGCGTGCAACGGGTGCAGCGACCCCTCGGAGACGGCGCCGACGTCGTGCCCGGCACGCCCCACCCGCTGGAGCAGGCTCGAGACGGACATCGGCGCGGCGACCTGCAGCACGAGGTCGACGGCGCCCATGTCGATCCCCAGCTCGAGGGACGAGGTGGCGACGACGCAGCGCAGCGTCCCCGACTTCAGCTGGTCCTCGATCTGAGCGCGGATCTCCTTGGACATCGATCCGTGGTGAGCGCGGGCGATGTCCTCGATCTCCTCGGCGCCCTCGGCGCCCTCGGGGCCTGCGGCGTTCTCGAGCTCTGCGCTGCGGCCGGGCTCCGGGGACGCGCGGCGTGCATGCAATCGGTTGAGCTTCCCGGTCAGGCGCTCGGCCTGGCTGCGGGAGTTGGTGAAGACGATCGTCGAGCGGTGCGCGAGGATCTGGGTGAGGACGGCACGTTCGACGTGCGGCCAGATCGTGCCGGAGACGTCCTCGTCATCGACCGCATCCAGCGGCGGCTCGATCGCCTGGAGATCAGAGACCGGCATCGTCACCGAGAAGTCCCAGCGCTTGGTCGAGGCAGGGCGCACGACGGCCACCTCGCGGGGTCGCCCGGAGCCCGTGAGGAAGGCGGCGACCTCGTCGACGGGCTCGACGGTCGCGGAGAGCCCGATGCGCTGCGCCGGTGCCTCGAGCATCGCGTCGAGCCGTGCGAGGGACAGGGCCAGATGCACGCCGCGCTTGGTGCCGGCGACCGCGTGGACCTCGTCCAGGATCACCGTGCGCACGCCCCGCAGCGGCTCCCTGGCCTGGGAGCTCAGCATGAGGAACAGTGACTCGGGAGTGGTGATGAGGATGTCCGGCGGATGCACGACGAGTCGCCGCCTCTCGGCGGGCGGGGTATCCCCGGTGCGCACGCCCACGCTGACCGGTGAACGGGGCAGACCGAGGCGCTCCGCCATCCGCGCCGTCCCCACCAGCGGGGACGTCAGGTTCCGTTCGACATCCACCCCGAGGGCCTTGAGCGGCGAGATGTACAGGACGCTGGTGGTCCCGCGCGCCGCTCGCGCGCGGCCGCCGCCCTTCGGGACCGATCGGCCGTGTTCCGCGCCCGCGGGGGCCGGATCCGCCGTGGCGAGGCGATCGATCGCCGTGAGGAAGGCGGCCAGGGTCTTGCCCGAACCGGTCGGCGCCACGACCAGCGTGTCGTCCCCGCGCTCGATCGCTTCCCAGGCCGCTGACTGGGCAGGGGTGGGTGCCTCGAAGGCCTCGGCGAACCAGGTGGCCGTGGGAGGGGAGAACGAGGATGGGAGCAGCTGGCGGGACTCGGCCATCGCACCATTGTGGACCGCGGCCCCGACAGATGGCCGGGACGGCACGGATGTCTGGCAGGAATGTGTCAGCGGCGGGGCACGAGGGCTTCCTCAGCGGGAGGCACCCTGCCAACTCCGGGAGCATCGTGGCAGGATGGGAGGCACGGCGGGGCCTGCACAGGCTGGTCCCGCATACCCCACGACGAAGGGATGACCAC